>DASVRH010000346.1:0-16981 GCA_036388715.1 Solirubrobacteraceae bacterium
CCTCCCCGGGAGGGCGGACGACGCCCCAGCCGAAGCTGCTCTCAGACAGAGGCCTCGACGGTGCTCGGGGCGGCCCCGTTCGAGCCCGCCTCCGCGCGGTCGGGGTTCCAGCTGTACGCGTAGCTCGGGTCGTCGAGCTCGCGCGCGAGCGTCGTGAGCCTCAGCGGGCGGAAGGTGTCGCACATGACCGCCAGCTCGTTCGTCTCCTTCATCCCCAGCGACTTCTCCACGGCGCCCGGCTGCGGGCCGTGCGGCAGGCCGCTCGGGTGCAGCGTGATCGAGCCGATGTCCACGCCCTTGCGCGCGGCGTAGTCGCCGTCGGCGTAGAACATGACCTCCTCGGACTGGAGGTTCGAGTGGTGGTAGGGGAGCGGGATCGCGAGCGGGTCCCAGTCGAGCATCCGCGGGCAGAACGAGCAGATCACGAAGTTCTGGCCCTGGAAGGTCTGGTGGGCCGGGGGCGGCTGGTGCAGCCGCCCGGCCTTGGGCTCGAAGTCGTGGATGTTGAACGTGTACGGGTACACGTAGCCGTCCCAGCCGACGACGTCGAGCGGGTGGTAGTCGAGGACGTAGCGCTGGAGCCCGTTGCGCACGCGCACCACGACCTCGAACGAGCCACGCTCGGTGTGCGTGACGAGCTCGCGTGGCGGGTGGAAGTCGCGCTGGCTGAACGGCGCGTGCTCCAGCAGCTGCCCGTAGCGGTTGCGGTAGCGGTTCGGGGTCTCGATCTCGCCGGGGGTGAAGAACGTCAGCCACGACTGCGGGCCGTCGTCCATCACGAAGCGGTAGGTCGTGCCGCGCGGGATGACGACGTAGTCGTGCTTGGCGTAGCGCAGCGTGCCGAACGTCGTCTCGACGGCGCCGGAGCCCTCGTGGATGAAGAAGACCTCGTCGCCCTCGCCGCAGCGGAAGAACGCCTCCTGCTGCTCGACGGGCTTGCAGATCCCCATCTCGACGTCGTTGTTGAACATCAGGACCTTGCGGCCGCTGACCGGGTCGCCCTCGGGCGCGACGTTCTGCGTGTGCGTCAGCCGGTGGACGTGCGTCTCCGGCACCCACTCCTCGACCACGAGCGGCGTGAACTCGCCGACGTCCTGGAGGCGGCACGGCGACTCGAGGTGCAGCAGGATCGACTCGTTCCCGCTGAAGCCCTCGTAGCCCATGACCTCCTCGGTCAGCAGGCGGCCGTCGCCGGCCCGGACCTGCGTGTGCCGCTTGGGCGGCACCTCGCCCATCTGCACGTAGCGCATGCCTAGAGATTCCCCCTCGCGGCCTGCTCGCGCTCGATGGCCTCGAACAGGGCCTTGAAGTTCCCCTCCCCGAACCCGCGCGCGCCGTGTCGCTCGATGATCTCGAAGAAGATCGTCGGCCGGTCGCCCAGCGGCTTCGTAAAGATCTGGAGCAGGTAGCCCTCGTCGTCGGAGTCCACGAGGATGCCGAGCTCGCGCAGGTCCTCGAGGTCCTCGGCGATCTCGCCGACGCGGCCGGGCACCTCGTCGTAGTAGGCCTCGGGCGTCTTCAGGAACTTGACGCCGCGCTTCGTCAGCTCGGACACGACGCCGACGATGTCGCGCGTGGCGAGCGCGATGTGCTGAGCGCCGGCGCCCTCGTAGAACTCGAGGTACTCGTCGATCTGCGACTTGCGCTTGCCCTCGGCCGGCTCGTTGATCGGGAACTTGACGCGACCGTCCCCGCTCGTCACGACCTTCGACATCAGCGCGCTGTACTCGGTGCTGATCGCCTCGTCGGAGAAGTGGATCATCTCGGTCATCCCGAAGACGTCCTCGTAGTACTTCACCCACTGCTCCATCGCGCCGAGCTCGACGTTGCCGACGATGTGGTCGATCGCGATGAGCATTTCGTTCTCCGGCGCGTGCTCGACGTCCATGTAGCCGGGCAGGAACGTGCCCTTGTACTCGGAGCGGTCGACGAAGCGGTGGACGGTGTCGCCGTACGTCCTGATCTCGGCGAAGCGCACGGTGCCGTGGTCGTCGGACTCCTCCCACGGCTCGCGAAGGCCCTCGGCGCCGCGCTCGGTGGCGACCTCGTAGGCGGCCTTGACGTCGGGCACGCCGAGGGCGATCACCTTGACGCCGTCGCCGTGCCGGCGGTGGTGCTCGGCGATGTCGGTCGAGCTGGCCAGCGTGCCGGTGAGGACGAGGCGGACGCGGCCCTGGCGCAGCACGTGGCTGACCCGGTCGCGGACGCCGGTCTCCAGCCCGCGGTAGGCGACCTCGGTGAAGCCGAACGCGTGCGTGAAGTAGTACGCCGCCTGCGCCGCGTTGCCGACCCAGAGCTCCACGTGGTCGATGCCATGCAGCGGCATCTTGTCGTCCGCCCGCTGGGGCGGCGTGAGCGTGTCGGTGCGTGCGTCAGGTGAGAACGTGCTCACGGCGCATCTCCTCGATCGATTCGTCGGTGCAGGTGGCGAAGAAGCCTCCCACCACCTCGCGCACCTGGTCCATGGACTCGGCGAGGTAGAGGACGGGCTGGTAGTGCGTGATGTCGTAGTCGGCGGTGCCCATCTCGACGAGGTCGAGCGGCCGGTGCTCCATGTCGCGGAACTCGTCGATCTCGCCGTAGGAGGAGAGGATGCCGGCGCCGTACGCGCGGATCTCGCCCTCCTCGCGGACGATGCCGAACTCGACGGTGAACCAGAAGACGTTCGACAGGAACTTCAGGTTCTCGTCGTCGGTGAGGCGGTTGGTCGCCTCGCCGGTCAGGCGGTGCAGCTCGGAGAAGGTGGGGGTCGCCAGCAGGTGCCCGTGCCCGATGACCTCGTGGATGATGTCCGGCTCGGGCGTGTAGAGGGGCTGCGCGGGGTGGCGGACGTACTGGGTCGAGTGGAAGATCCGCTCCTCGAGGCTGCCGTAGAACTCGCGCAGCGGGACGAGGCCCGGGGCGGGGACGTACCGGAAGCCGGTGAGCGGCTTCAGGTTGGCGCTGACCTCGTCGAGGCTCGGGACGTACTCGGTGGGGAGGTCCAGGCGGTCGAGGGCCTCGACGTACTCGCGGATGGCGAGCTTCTCGTGCTTGGGCCGCAGGTTCTCGCAGACGGTCCGCCAGACGTGGTGCTCGACGTCGGTGTAGCCGACGTCGGGCGCGGGCTCACCGGGCCGCCACTCGAGCGCGAGCTTCGCGATGTCGTTGCGGCGACTGCGGTAGTCGTCGTCGGCGAAGCCGGGGTGGTCCGGCGCGAGATGGACCTTGACCTCGCCGTCGTCGCCGGTCGTGACGGGTGAGTAGAGCTGACCTTCTTCGAACATGCGCGTGCCTCCTCCGGCCCATGGTGGTACTCGGTCGGACGGAAAATGGCAAGTGTGAACGGTCCCGACGCACATTCTGCGCACCTCGGAACAGTGTTGTGACAGGATCACTGGTCAATATGACCATCGATGAACTGGACTCCCGACTCATCGCCGAGATGCGCGCGAACCCCCGCGTGGGCCTGCTCGAGATCTCGCGCCGGCTCGGCGTCGCGCGCGGGACCGTGCAGGCGCGCCTCGCGAAGCTCGAGCAGCGCGGCGTCATCACCGGCTACGGGCCCGAGATCGACCCGGCGGCGATGGGCTACTCGATCCACGCCTTCGTCCTGCTCGAGCTCACGCAGGGCCGGCTCGACGAGGCGACGAAGGTGCTCGAGAGCGTCCCCGAGGTCGTCGAGGCCGACGCCATCAGCGGCCCCCAGGACCTCCTCTGCCGCCTCGTCGCCCGCGACACCGAGCATCTCCAGGAGATCGTCAACCGGATCCTCGCGACCGCCGCGATCCGGCGGTCGACGTCGTACATCGTGCTGTCGCAGCAGGTCAAGCCGCGGACGGGGCCGCTCGTGGCCGCGGCGGGGCGCGGGGAGTAGCGATTTCGGCGCTCCCCTCGGCCGCGGCTCCCCGTGGTTTCGGTCCGGGGCTGGTGAGGGGGGTGGTTGACCGGCATAACGTCACAAGGGTCCACACCGGCTTCCGGGTGTGTGACGTTCTGCCGGCTATAGGGGACGAAACCTCCGCACGTCGAGAAAAGCGGCGACGGTTGTGACGTTATGGGGGTGCGCCACGGCGAACCCGACCCACCCCCTCACCAGCCCAACGGACCGAGACCGAAGACCGCGGCGGCCGGGGCGGAGCGCGGACTCGCTCAGCCGACCGCCGCGGAGAGCCGCGCCACCGACTCCGGATCGTGCGCCGGCAGGAAGACCGCGCCCGACGAATCGCAGAACGCCCGGATCTTCGCCAGCGTCGCCTCGTGCGTCGCCGGCGACGTCGTGACGCCGTCGCTGACACCCGCGCGCATGAGGTCCTCCCGATAGGACGCGTCGCCGGCGAGGAAGAGGGTGCGGCCGCTCGAGCCGGCGTCCTCCACGACGACGCTCACGTGGTGAGGCGTGTGGCCCGGCGTCGGCATGACGCGCACGCCCGGGGCCACCTCGTGCTCGCCGTCGATCAAGGTCGGCGACAGCCACTGCGGGAAGTGCTTCGGGAGGTAGCCGCCCGCCTCGCCCGCGAAGCCCTGCGCCGCCTCCCACTCCCCGCGCGCGATGAAGAACTCGGCGTTGCGGAAGTGCGGGATGCCGCCGGCGTGGTCGCCGTGGAGGTGGGTCATGACGACGGTCTTCACGTCCTCCGGATCGAAGCCGAGGCGGCGCAGCTGCGGCCCGGCCTCGTCCTCCGGCTTGACGTCGAACTTCACGGCGAGCCGCCAGTACGGCTGCCACCACGGGTACCAGGCGCGCCGGTCCATCGCTCCGGCCGACTCGCCGGTGTCGACCACGATCAGCCCGTCCGGGTGCTCGACCAGCCAGCAGAGGATCGGGAGCGGGTCCGACCACTTGCGGTCGAGCATCGTCCGCAGCGCGCGCGTCCGGCCCCCGCCGACGCCGCGCAGCTGCTTCGACGTGACCCAGACGGTCCCGGTCCGAATGGCGTGGACGCGCACGATGCCGCACGGTACCGTCGCCGCGGAATGCGCCGCGCGGTCCTCCTCGTCGCCGTGCTGGGCGCCGGCATGCTCGGCGCGGTGGTCGCGGGGTCGGGGGGCCCGGCCGCGGCGCAGATCCCCGGCCTGCCGGGGACGCAGACCGAGACGCAGCCGCCGGAGACCCAGCCGCCGCCGGAGACGCAGACCACGGAGACGCAGCCTCCGCCCCCCGAGCCGGAGCGCCGCCCGCTGACCATCACGCTGGCGATCGACAAGACCGATGTGTGGTCCGGGCACGCCGTCGTCCTGAGCGGGCGCGTCGACCCGGTGCCCGAGCATCCGGAGAAGGCGCTCGTGCAGATCAGCAGCTTCGTCCCGGGCGTCGAGTACAGCGACTCGTCGGCCGGGCAGGCGCGCCTCGAGCCGGACGGGACCTACCGCGTCGTCCACCACCCGCGGTCGAACCTGGACTACCAGGCGGTGGTCTACAGCGACGGCGAGGACGCGACGTCGGCTCCGGTCCGCGTCTACGCCGACTACCTGCCGCGCGTCGCGTGGCGCAAGCTCAAGGGCAGCCGGATCGAGGCCGCGATGATCCTCTCGGTCACGGCGGAGGTGATCGACTACTTCAGCGGCCACCTGCTCTCGTTCTACGGCCTGCGCAGCCGCCGCAGCCGCACCGCGCGGCGGATCGCCCGGACGCGGATGGTCTACACGAACAACTACAGCTCGGGGCGCGCGGCGGCGTACATCAAGCGCCGGGTGCGCGGCGCCCGGCGGATCCGGTACGTCTTCGCGTGCGTGCACGAGCGCCGGCCGGACGTCTTCGGGCGCCCGGACGACCCCATCCAGCGCCAGTGCGGGCGGCGCCGGATCCGCGCGCCCGGGAGCTGATTCCAGGAGAGCGGATCCGTCCGATCCGCTCCCTACCTTCCCTCGGCCCATGTCCTCCGTGGAGCAGCAGGTCGAGGTCGCCGCGGTCGGCGAGTACGCGGCGCGGATCGAGCGCGCGCTGCGCAAGGTCGGCGGGGGGATCGTCGAGGGCGAGGTGCAGCGGCCCAAGCGCGTCGGCGGCGGGCGGATGCTCGTCTTCGACCTCACCGACGGCGACGCCGTCCTGTCGTGCAAGGTCTTCGCGCGCGACCTCGGCCGTCTCCAGCACGTACCGGCGCATGGAGACCTCGTCCAGGTCCGCATCGAGCGGCCCGACTTCTACGCGGCGACCGGCCGCGTCAGCGTCATCGTCACCGGCGTCCGCCTGGCGGGGGAGGGCGAGCTGCTGCGGCGCCGTTCCGACCTGCTGGAGCGGCTCGCGGCGGAGGGGCTGACCGACGCGTCGCGGCGCAAGCCGCTGCCGGCGTTCCCGCGCGCGGTGGGCGTCATCGCCGGCCGCTCCTCCGACGGGATGTCCGACGTCGTGCGCGCGCTGCGCGACCGCTTCCCGCCCGTCCACGTCGTCACGTGCGCCGCTCTGGTCCAGGGCGCCGCCGCGCCGCGCGACCTGATCGACGCCCTCGCGCGGCTCCAGGAGCACCCGCTCGTCGACGTGATCGTCGTCGCGCGCGGCGGCGGCTCGGTCCAGGACCTCGTCGCCTTCGACGACGAGCGCCTCTGCCGGGCGCTGTTCGCCTGCGACACGCCGGTCATCACGGCCATCGGCCACACCGACAACGTCCCGGTCTGCAATCACGTCGCCTGGGCTGCGTACACGCCGTCGCGCTCGGCGGAGATGGCGGTCCCCGCGGTGGCCGAGCTCCGCCAGGGCCTGGCGCTCGCGGGGCGGCGCGTCGACGACGTCCCGGTGCGGATCGCGCGCGGCCGCGAGCGGATCGAGGCGCGCGCCGGGCGCCTGCGGGCGGGTGCGCGGCTCGACGGCCTGCTCGAGGACGTCCGGCGCGGCGACCTCGCGGCGGCGCTGCGGGCGCGGCTCAGCGAGCGCGGCCATGGCGTCGCGGAGGCGCGCGCCGCGCTGGCCGCCGCGGCGCGCAGGGTCCCCGGCGTGGAGGAGCTGCGCGTGCTCGGCGTCCGGCTCGACGCGCGGGCGGACCGGTTCTTCGCCGCGCGCGCCGCGCTGGTCGAGGAGGCGGGCCGCGGGCTCGGCGCGGTCGCCCGCGACCTCGCCGACCGGGAGGCGGCGGTCGCGGAGCAGGCGCGCCTCGTCGCCATGGGCACGCACCGCCAGCTCGCCGACCACGACCGCGACTACGGCCGCGCGCTCGCGCGGCTCGGCCGTGAGGCGGCGGCGGGCGCGACCCGCCGGCTGCGCGAGGCCGCGCGCGGGGCGACCGACCTTGCGGCGCTCGTCGCCGCGCACGATCCGCGCCCCCGCGGGTGGCTGCTCGCGGCGCGCGGCGACGGCACGCCGGTGAGGCGCGCCGCCGATGTCGCCCGGGGCGCCGCGCTCCGGCTGGACTTCGCCGACGGCCGCGTGGAGGCGCGCGCCGAGAGCATCACCGACGACACGCAGGAGGCCGCATGAGCCAGTCCACCGACATCACCTTCGAGGCCGGCTACCGGCGCCTCCAGGACATCGCCGACCGCCTCGGCTCCGACGAGGTCCCCGTCCACGAGATGTGCGACCTCTTCGCCGAGGGCAAGGGGCTCGAGCAGGCGCTCGGCGACTACCTCTCCCAGCAGAAGGCGCGGGTCGAGGCGATCGAGCGCGGCGAGGGGATGAGGGCGTTCCGCGTCGTGCCGCCCGGAGGGGCCGCGGGGGAGAGACCCGCGGTGGCGACGCCGGCGCGCGCGGAGGGCCCCGCGGTGGCGGCCCCGGCCGCGGAGGAAGGGCCGCCCCAGGACGAGGTCCTGCCCTTCTAGGGCGTTGCGGCGATGGCCTACGACGAGGCGCTGGCCGACCGCGTCCGCGAGGTGATCGGCATCCGCTCCGGCGTGCGGGAGCGCAAGATGTTCAGCTCGCTCGCCTTCATCATCGACGGGAACATGGCCTGCGGCGTGTACGGCGACGAGCTGCTCGTCCGGCTCGATCGCGAGGAGGCCGAGCGGGCCGCCGCCGAGCCCCACGTGCGCCCGTTCGAGCCGGCGGAGGGGCGGCGGATGGGCGGGTTCGTGGTCGTCTCGACGCAGGGGATCGCGGAGGACGACGAGCTCGCGCGGTGGGTCGACTGCGGCGCCGACTTCGCCGCCTCCCTGCCGCCGAAGTAGTCCCTCGCCTCTACGCTGCGCCGATGATCAAGGCGCTGATCGCGCTGATCGCGCTGATCGTCGCGATCCTGCTCGCGGTGATCGGCCTCGTGGTGTTCGTCGTGCTCGACGCCCGCCCCGAGCCCGACCCCGGCGGCGGCCCCGCGAAGTCCGCGCCCGCGCGCTAGACGTCGAGCACGAAGTCGAACGTCGCGCGCGCGCCCCGCACGTCCATCGCGAGCTCCGGCACGAAGAGCCCGTCGGCGTCGTTCGCCGGCTCGCCCGGGAAGTACAGCTGGGTCGTCAGGACGTCGCGCCGCGGCGCCTGCACCTTCACGTGGATGTGCCGCGTCCGCCCCGGATACAGCCCGGGCACCACCGTCTCGAGCGAGAAGCGCCCGCGCGCGTCGGTGAACTGATGGCCGCGGAAGCCGAAGCCCGAGTTGTCGTACTCGCCGGCCTCGTCGGCCTGCCAGAAGTCGAGCAGCGCGCGCCGGACCGGGCGGCAGGCGGTGTCGACCACGAGCCCCGCGACCACCAGCCGGTCGCCGGAGGCGCCCGAGGGCACGATCGACCGCCGCTCCGGCGAGCCGGGCGTGAAGTAGGGCCCCTCGGTCTGCTCGACGGTCGGCTCGTCGCCGTCGTCGCACGCGGGCGTCGGGGTGAGCGCCTGGGTCCTCGTCGCGCGCGGCGACGGGTCCTCCGGCGACGACGAGTCGCCCCCGCACGCGGCCAGCCAGGCGGCGAGCGGCATCGCGAGGAACGTGCGGCGGCGGTACGGGCTCATGCGGCGCACCGTAGGGGCGCGCGTGTCATGAGCGCGTCAAACGGGGAAGCCCACCGGCGTCGCCCGCCCCGGCGCGGCGGGAACCCGTCGGGATCGGGCGGCCCCTAGGCCGCGGCCACGCCGGCGGCGGCGAGGGCCCGCACGGTCGCCTCGCGATCGCCGGACGGCACCGCCAGCAGCGTCGTGACGCCCGCGCTCTCGTACTCGGCCAGGCGGGAGTCGAGCCCGCTCGGCGTCGTGACCAGCGCGGTGGCGTCGATCAGCTCCGGCGTCAGCGCCGCCGCGGCCCCGGCCCGGTCGCCGCCGAGCATCCGCTCCTGCACCTCGCGCGCGACGTCGCCGTGCCCGTAGCGATCCGCGAGGTCCACGTAGAAGTTCTTCTCCCGGGCGCCCATGGCCCCCAGGTAGAACGCGAGCCACGGGCGGCAGGCGTCACGCGCCGAGTCGACGTCGTCGGCCACCGCCACCGGCATCGCCGCCGCGACGTCGAGCGACGATGCGTCGCGCCCGGCCTTCGCGAGCCCGGCCCGGAGCGGGTCCATCAGCACGTCGGGGTTGCGCGGGTCGAGGAACGCGGGAAGCCAGCCGTCGGCGATCTCGCCCGTCTGCTCGATCGAGCGCGGGCCCACGGCGCCTAGGTAGATCGGCAGGCGCTCCTGCACCGGGCGGCACAGCAGCTTCAGCGGCTTGCCGAGGCCCATGCCCTCCTCGCCCGGCGGCATCGGCAGCGACACCGCCTCGCGCGCGAGCACCCGCCGCACGACGTCGACGTACTCGCGCACCCGCCGGAGGTTCCTCACGAACGGCTCGCCGTACCAGCCCTCGGACACCTGCGGGCCGCTCAGCCCCAGCCCGAGGCGGAAGCGGCCCTCGCTCAGCACGTCGAGCGTCGCGGCCGCCATCGCGGTCGCCGTCGGCTTGCGCGCCGGGATCTGCATGACCGCCGACCCCAGGCCCACGCGCTCGGTGCGCGCGGCGAGCACGCCGAGCACGGAGACCGCGTCCTGTCCCCAGGCCTCGCTGATCCACACCGAGTCGAGGCCGAGCTCGTCGGCCAGCACCGCCAGCGAGACCTGCTCGTCGGCGGAGAACCAGGGCCAGTACGCGAGAAAGAGACCGATTCGCAAGGCGCCGCGAGCCTACAGCTCGGGCACCGCCATCAGCGTCCCGACGAACGCGCGCACGACGTCGGCGTCGAACTGCGACCCCGCGCAGCGCTCGAGCTCGGCGACCGCCTCCTCGCGCGGCATGCCGGCGCGGTAGACGCGGTCCGAAGTCATCGCCTCGTACGAGTCGGCCACGGCGAGCACGCGCGCCTCGAGCGGGATGGCGTCGCCGGCCAGGCCGTACGGGTAGCCGCGGCCGTCGGGCCGCTCGTGGTGCGCGAGCACCCACGTGCTGATGTCGTCGAGGTTCGCGCCGCTGAGGATCCGCGCGCCGAGCTCGGGGTGCTTCTTCATCTCCGCCCACTCCGACTCGCTGAGCGCGCCCGGCTTGCCGAGCACGTGGTCGGGGACGCCGATCTTGCCGAGGTCGTGCAGCAGGCCGGCCAGGCGCAGGCGCTCCACGCGGTCCTCGTCGAGCCCCAGCGCGGTGCCGATCTGCTCGCACAGCCGCCCGACGGTCTGCGAGTGCAGCGCGGTGCCGCTGTCGCGCAGGTCGAGCGTCTCGGCGAGGATCAGGACGGCCGCGATCTGCTCGACGGACTGGCGCGCGTCCTCGCCTGTCCCGCCCGCGAGCGACTCGGCCACCTGCTCGGAGAAGATGACGCTGCGGTCGCGCCCGAGCTGCTTCGCCAGATAGAGCGCCTGGTCGGCGCAGTGCAGCAGCTGGTCGCTCGTCGCCGCGTGGCGCGGGCACGAGGCGACGCCGAAGCTCACGGTCACCGCGGCGTCGTCGGCCAGGCCGTCCTCGCGGACGGCGCGCCGCAGCCGCTCGGCCACGAGGAAGCCGCCGTGCTCGTCGCTGTCGGGCAGGACGAGCGCGAACTCCTCGCCGCCGATGCGCGCGAGGTCGTCGATCCTCCGCTTGACGTCGAGCGCGACGCTCGCGAAGCGCTGGAGCGTCAGGTCGCCGACGCGGTGGCCGAAGCGGTCGTTGATCGACTTGAAGTGGTCGAGGTCGCCGACGACGACCGTGACCGGGCGGCCGCTGCGCTTCGCGCGCTCCAGCTCGGCCTCGATCCGCTCCTCGAAGCCGCGGCGGTTGAGCAGGCCGGTAAGCGCGTCGGTGCGCGCGGCGTCGGCGAGGCGGTCGATCAGGCGCTCGGCGCGATCGTGCAGCGCGCCGGCGAGGAAGCCGACCACGAGCACCGTGCCGAGGGTCATCACCCACCGTGCCACGGCGTCCGGCGCGTCGCCGCCGGCCAGCGACAGCCCCACCGCATAGGCCACGGCGACGAACGCCATGTGCGCCACGGCGTGCCGGCGCGACAGGAAGAAGAACGCCTCGAACCCGACCCAGACGTAGAAGAGCGCGTAGACCGCGGTCGTGTCCTGCGTGGCGACGACGCCGAGCGTCACCAGGATCGTCCCGAAGGCGAGGACGTAGGACATCAGCCAGTCGGGCAGCAGGCCCGCGAACGCGAACATCACGACCGCGCTGACCATCGCGCTCGTGCCCAGCGCCAGCAGCGCCCAGATCACGGCGCGATCCCCGGTCGGCAGCAGCGTCGAGAGGTCGGCGAGCAGGCCGCCGGCGAAGAAGAGCACGGCCATCGAGCGCCAGCGCACGGCCTTGTCGGTCATGCGCTCGAGCACGTCCTCGTAGAGCAGGCCGAGGCGGCCGCGCGAGGGCGTCGTCACTGGGTCGGAGGGGACGGCCGACATGATCCACCACTGATAGTCGGCCGCTGCGGCGAAAAACCGTAGTCAGCCCGTGCGTGTAGGCGGGCGCGCCACCGGACATCAAGAGGGCATGCACCGAAGCCGACGCATCTTCGCCGCCGTCCTGACCGGCCTTGCCCTCGTCGCCGCGGGCTGCGGCGACGACGACGACGACCCGCAGGGCCGCACCAACAACGAGGACTCGATCATCCAGGAGGAGCCGACGCCCGACCAGGCGCCGGGCCAGACCGCTCCCGGCCCGGGCAACAGCACCGCCCCGAGCACGACGCGGACGGACGGGGAGTAGCCGGCGCGCTAGTGGCCCGCGGGCGTCTCGCGGAACTCGTCCGCGTCGGCGCCCAGCGAGGGGAGCGGCTCGATGCCGTCCTCGTGCGGGGTCCCGCGCACCTCGCCGGTGAACCCGAGCGTGGTGAGGCGGCGGATCTCCCGCTCGCCCTCGATCCGCGCCGGGTGGTCCTCGGGCAGGCCGCGGATCAGCTTGGCGATCCGGTTGCGGATCTGCAGCGCGAAGTGCGGGGTCGAGGCGCCCATCAGCTGACGCACGTCGTCGACGGTGATCTCGCGCTCGCGGCGCGACGGATGCTCGGCTTCGCTCATGAGGACGGCGCGGATTCGGTGTTCTCGATGCGGATCTCGAGAAGGTCGTCGATCCGCGACTGCACGGGGATCGGCATCGCCTTCTCGTCCCCGATGATCCAGCCGTGATTGTAGACCCCGCGCACCGGGTTCTTCCGGTAGCCGGGGCGGATGTCCTCGAGGTAGCCGTCGAGCAGCACGTCGAGCTTCGGGCCGCCGCCGTGCAGCAGCGTCGGGCCGTACATCCCGGTGCCCGAGAGCGGCGCGGCGGCGATCGCGTCGAGCGGCCGTTCCCGGTTGACGAAGACGAGCCCATGGCCCGGGTCGCGCACGCCCCAGCCGTAGTTGCCGACGGGATTCAGGTACCGCGCGAAGACGATCGCCGCGGCGACGGGGTCCTCGACCGTGGTGATGCGCTCCACGCTGCCGAAGCGCTTCAGCTCGGTCAGCGCCTTCTTGGAGACCTCGCTCTCGGGGGCGAGGACGAAGATCTTCGGCTGCTGGTGGCGCTCCAGCGCGGCCTTCGTCGCCTTCGGCACGACGTCCCTGTCGCTGAACAGGACGGGCTCGCCCGACTTCGCCGCCCACCCGGCGGCGGGGACGGCGAACTCCGGCTTCTGCGAGCCGACGACGAGCACGAACTCGCTCGAGCGCCCGCGCGCCTCGCTGAGGATCCCGTCGAGCTGCGCGGCGACCGCCGCGGGCGAGTCGCCCTCGACGTCGGTCGTCTTCAGCCCGTCGGGCTCGGCCGCCTTGCCGATCCGCACGACCTGCGCGTCGCCGGCCTCCTTCGACCCGGTCGGCGCGAGCGCCTCGAGCGCCGCCTTGGTGGCCGCGGGCATGTCGCCGTCCTCGGTGAAGAGGATCGGGGCACCGATCGGCTCGCCGAACAGGGCCGCGGCGGCCACGCCGCCCTGCCAGTCGTCCACGTCGACGAGAGCGACCGCCTTGGGCCGCTGCGACGCGTCGCCGCCGGGATAGGCCGCCCGCGCGACGGCGGCGGCGTTGGCGATCGGGTCCGCCCCGCCGACGCGGGTCGTGTTCTTCGTCGCGAAGGACGGGAACCCGAGGTCGGTGGCCGCCTCCTTCTCGTCGCCCTGGACGCCCACCTTGGGGCCGGGCGAGTCGTCTCCGCCCCCGCAGCCGGCCAGGGCGAGCGCGATCAGGCAGGCGAGCGCGGCGCTGCGTCGGAGCACGCGCGGCAGAGTACCGAGCGAGTGATCGCCGACCTGCCGCCCGTCCTCGAGCAGCACGCCCCGCTCGTGCGCTACGACAGCGCCGAGCGAGACCGGGCCACGTCGGTCGAGGCGCTGACCGCCAGGGTCGAGGGCGACGCGATCGCGCTGCGCCCCCGCCGCGACCCGCTGCCGGACGTCGCCTACGGCCGGCGCGTCCGCGGCGCGGACGGCCGGACGTGGCTGCAGTACTGGTTCCTCTACGCGACGAACACGCAGGACCGCGGCGTCGTCCGGACCGGCCGCCACGAGGGCGACTGGGAGATGGTCCAGTTGCGCCTCGGCGCCGGTGGGAGGCCCGACGCGGCGACGTTCGCCCAGCACTCGTGGGCCGAGGCGTGCCCGTGGACCGGCACCGTCTACGTCGCCAACGCGTCGCACGCCTCCTACCCGCGGGCGGGCGAGCACGGCCGCCCGTGGCCCGATCCCGACGACTTCGCCGACGGCCGCGGGCGGGCCGTGCGGCCGCGGATCGAGCCGTTCGGCGGCTGGGCCCGGTGGCCCGGGAGGTGGGGCCGGGCCGAGGCGTCGTGGGTGCCGGCCGAGCAGTCCTCGCCCCGCGGACCGGCCTTCCAGGAGGACGGCGCGTGGCGCGATCCGTCCGCGTTCCACGCCCGCGCCCGCGCGTGCGGGAGCGGGGCGCCGCCGCACCCCGCCGGCGTCCGGATCGCGGGCTGGCTGGCGGTGATCGGCATCGCGGCCGGACTCTTTATGGCAATTCGGACACGTGTCCGGCGCGGCGCATAGTTCGCGACGGAGTGGGTACAGTGTGCGCCGCATGCCGAATCCGTGGCACCTGGTCACGGAGCGGGGGACCCATGTTGTTGGGGCTAATCGCACGGTCATCCGTGTGAAGCGCAGGCTCATTTAGCGCTAGCCCGTCAGCTAACCCCGTAGGCCGACGAATGAGGAGTCGTAGTCGTGCGGGGCTTTCCCCTTGTCGCGTTCATCGTGATGCTTGTCGTAGGCCTGGTCGGGTCCGCCCCCGCCGCGGCCCAGTCGACCGGTGGCGCCACCTACAAGTCCGAGGAGGAGCTCAAGGCCGAGCGCGAGAAGCGGCTCAAGCCGCGCGCCGTCGCCGGCCCGAAGGCCACGCTCCTGCCGAACGGCCTGGCCGCCGCGCCCGCCGAGGCGCCGCCGCAGGTCCACGCCGCGATCTACGCCGCCAACGCGATCATCGGCAAGCCGTACAAGTACGGCGGCGGCCACGCGAAGATCCTCGACCGCGGCTACGACTGCTCGGGCACCGTCTCCTTCGCGCTCATCGGCGCGAAGCTGCTCAAGGCGCCGCTCGACTCCGGCAGCTTCATGCGCTGGGGCAAGCGCGGCCCGGGCCGGTGGATCACCGTCTACACGAACCCCGGCCACGCGTTCGCCGTGATCGCCGGGCTGCGGCTCGACACCTCCGCCGCCGGCGACCCGAGCGGGGCCAAGGGCCCGCGCTGGCGCCCCGCGCTGCGCTCGACGAAGGGCTTCGTCGCGCGCCACCCCGCCGGCTTCTAGCCGCCGCGCTCCTTCAGGATCTGCTCGCGCTCGGCCAGCCGGTTCGCGCGCCGCAGCTGGGCCTCGCGCTCGCGCCGGGTCTCGGTCTCCGACGTGCACGCGATCGCCGGCACCGGCTCCGGGCGGCCGTCGTCGTCGAGGGCGACCATCGTCAGGTAGGCGGTGTTCGTGTGGCGGACCTCGCCGGAGCGTGGGTTCTCGGCCTCGACGCGGACCCCGACCTCCATCGACGTGCGCCACGCGGCGTTGACCGTCGCCTTGAACGTCACGACCTCGCCGACGTGGACGGGCTCGTTGAACGTCATGCGGTCCATCGCCGCGGTGACGACACGCCCGCCGGAGTGGCGCGTGGCGGCCAGCCCCGCGGCCTCGTCGCAGTAGCGGAGCACCGCGCCGCCGTGCACGTACCCCGCGCTGTTGGCGTCGGTGACACCCATCCAGCGGACCAGGATCGACTGCGAGTCAGAAGGCGTCCGGGACGACACGAAGGGGCATGGTACGGTCCGCGACATGCCCGGACTCGGTGGCCGTTTCAGCACAGTGGTGAAGGCCAAGATCTCCAAGATCCTCGATCGCGCCGAGGATCCACAGGAGACCCTGGACTACTCGTACGAGAAGCAGCTCGAGCTGCTCCAGAACGTGAAGAAGGGGATCGCGGACGTCGTCACGTCCAAGAAGCGCCTCCAGCTGCAGTCCGGCAAGCTCGAGCAGCAGGTCGTCAAGCTCGACACGCAGGCGCGCCAGGCGCTGAGCGCGGGCCGCGAGGACCTGGCCCGCGCGGCGATGGAGCGCAAGGTGCTCGCGCAGACCGAGCTCCAGTCGCTCGACCAGCAGGTCAAGGAGCTCGAGGACCAGCAGCAGCGCCTGATCGAGAACGAGCAGAAGCTGCGCACGAAGATCGAGGCCTTCCGCACCAAGAAGGAGGTCATCAAGGCGCAGTACTCCGCCGCCGAGGCCCAGGTGCAGATCTCCGAGGCCGCGACCGGCGTGGGCGAGCAGATGGCCGACGTCGGCCTGGCGATGCAGCGCGCGGTCGACAAGACCGAGCAGATGCGCGCCCGCGCCTCCGCCGTGGAGGAGCTCGAGGCCGCCGGCACGTTCGAGGACATCACCGCCCTCGGCGAGGGCAGCGACGACATCGACCGTCAGCTCAAGGAGCTGACGTCGGCGAGCGCCGTCGACGACGAGCTCGCCAAGATGCGCGCCGAGCTGGGGTCGGGCGAGCCCGAGAAGCCCGCCGGCGAGCTCGAGCAGGGGAGCGGCCAGTGATCGTCCGCATCGCCACCGAGGGCCAGTTCGAGCTGTCGCAGTCCGACTACGAGGCGGTCAACGACCTCGACAACCAGTGCGTCGAGGCCGTCGAGGCGGGCGACGAGGCCCGCTTCAAGGAGCTCTTCGCGCAGCTGATCGCGATGGTCCGCGAGAAGGGGCGCAAGCTCGGCGACGAGGAGCTCGTGCATTCGGACGTGATCCTGCCCCCCGAGGACACGGACCTCGAGGAGGCCAAGCAGGAGTTCTCGGGCGAGGGCGCGATCCCCGACTCGCTCATCCCGGACGCCTAGCGCGCTCCATCCAGCGCTCTTCCCAGTCCGAGACCTCGAAGGCCTGACCCGGGACCGCTCCGACGGCGAGGATCGTCGTGTCCGGAGCCGTGGCGTGGGCGACGCGCTGTGACGGAGGGGCGACGAGGACGAGCGTGCCAGCGGGCGCGTCGAACGTCTCGTCGTCGACGGTGAAGCGCGCGGCGCCGCTCAGCACCACGTAGAGCTCCTCGAACTCGTCCTCGTCGTGGGGCTCGACGATGAGATCGCCGGCGTTCGCGCCGGTGTAGGCGTTGGTGCCGAACGCGCGCACGCCCAGGTGGTGGCGGACCGGCCGCCACACGAGGCCCTCGACCGGGGAGGGGACGGCCGGGACCTCGGTGACGTGGGCGACGCGATGGCTCATCGCGGCAGGCCGGCGACGCGGGCGAAGGCCCGGCG
>DASVRH010000347.1:0-7701 GCA_036388715.1 Solirubrobacteraceae bacterium
GCCGTTCCGCGAGCTCGACACGTTCCCGAACCTGAACCTCCTGCGCGCCGCGGAGCGGGCAGGGGTGGGCCGCTTCGCCTACGTCACCCTGCTGGGCGCCGACCGGCTGCGCGGCAACGCGTACGTCGACGCGCACGAGGCCGTGGTCGACGCCCTGCGCGACAGCCAGGTGGCGGCGACGGTCATCCGCGCCAACGGGTTCTTCAGCATCTACGACGAGCTGCTCGACATGGCCCGCAAGGGCCGGGCGCGGATCATCGGCAACCCGGACGCCCGCCACAACCCGGTCCACGACGCCGACCTCGCGATCGCGTGCGCCGACGCGCTCGACGCCGGCGCGGACGAGGTCGAGGTCGGCGGGCCGGAGATCCTCACGCGGCGCGAGGAGGTCGAGCTCGCCAACGACGCGGTCGGGCGCGGCCGCGCGGCGAAGCGGATGCCGTCGGCGATCACCCGCGGCGGCGCGCTGCTGCTGCGGCCGGTCAACCCGCGGCGTGCGGCGATGCTCGACCTGAACGAGCGCGTGTGCGCGGAGGACATGGTCGGGCCGCCGCACGGCGAGCGCCGGCTCGAGGACTACCTGCGCGAGCGCGCGGCCGCGACGGGCTAGAGCGACGGCGGCAGGCCGAGCTCGCGCGCGTACTCGACGCGGTACTCGCGGCGGGCGTCGAGGACCTTGACCACGTACTCGCGCGTCTCGGGGAACGGGATCTCGCGCGCCTTCATGCCCGGGTTCGCGCCGATCCACTGGTCCACGTTGCCGGTGCCCGCGTTGTAGGCCGCGACCGCGAGCGTCTCGTTGCCGCCGTAGTGGTCGAGCAGCCAGCGCAGGTACCACGAGCCGTAGGAGATGTTGATCTGCGGCGTGCCGAGGTCGCCCTGCTCGAACTCGGTGCCGCCGGACCTGCGCGCGATCTCGTCGGCGGTCTGCGGGGTGATCTGCATCAGGCCGCGCGCGCCGGCGTGCGACGTCTGGTCGCGGAAGTGCGACTCGGCGTAGATGACGGCGGCGATGAGCGCCGGGTCGAGGCCCTTGTCGCGCGCCTGCTGGCGGATGATGTCCTCGTGGCGCAGCGGGAGGGTGACCTCCTGGACCGCCTTGTCGGCGACGGGCAGCACCACGGCGAAGCCGACCACCACCACGGCGAGGAAGCCGAGCAGCAACGCGATCCGCCGTCGCCGGCGCACCGCCGTCTGCGTTCTCGATCGTCGCGCCATCTCAACCGCTCAGCTTGCCAAGGACCTCCGACAGCCTGGCCTCGAGCTCCTCGACCGTTCCGTCGTTGCGGACGGCGAAGGTCGCGCGGGCGGCCTTCTCGTCCTGCGTGAGCTGGCGCTTGGCGCGCTCGTCGACGGCCTCGTGCCCGCGGGCGGCGGCGCGCTCGGCGCGGACGTCCTCGTCGGCGACGATCGCGATCGTCGCGTCGTAGAGGCCGTCGAGACCCGCCTCGAAGAGCAGCGGCGTCTCGACGACCGCGGCGCGCGGCGGCGGGTCGGCGCCCAGCGCCTGCTCGCGGAAGGCGGCGACGCGCTCGCCGACCTTCGGCCAGATGAGCCCTTCCAGCCACTTGCGCTCCTCGTCGCCCGCGAACGCCTTGCGGGCGACCGCGCCGCGGTCGACGACGCCGCCGGGCGCGACCTCGTCGCCCCAGCGCTCGACGACGGCGTCGCGGACCTCGTCGGACTCGTACAGCTCGTGGACGACCGCGTCGGTCGAGAGCGTCGCGGCGCCGAGGCGCTCGAGCGCGCCCAGCGCGGTCGACTTGCCCGCGCCGAGGCCGCCCGTCAGGCCCACGAAGGGGACCGCCAACGCGGCCCCCGCCTAGGCGTTCTCGTCGGTGCCCTGCTCGGCGGCCGCGCCCGCGGCCTCCGCCGCCGGCTCGGAGTCGAGCTCGTCGGCCGAGGGCCGCTCGCCGTCGTCGCCCGAGGCGTCGGCGTCGGCCGAAGCGTCGGCGTCGGCGTCGGCCTCGGCGGCCGGCTCCTCCGGAGCGTCGTCGGCCGGCGGCTCGGGAGCGTCGTCGGCCGGGGCCTCCGGAGCGTCGTCGGCCGGGGCCTCCGCGGCCTCGTCGGCCGAAGCGTCTGCGGCGGCGGGCTCCTCGTCGGCCGGCGCCTCGTCGGCGTCGCTGGCGAGGTCCGGCACCGTCGCCTCCTCGGCGGCACCCTCGGGCTCGGCGGCGGGGATCGCGTCCCCGACGTCGGTCGCGCCCGGCGCCTGCTCGGCGAAGACGTCCTCGCTGAGGCCCAGGTCGCGGACGTCGTCCAGGTCGCCCGCGCCCTCGTCGGGCTGGTCCGGCGGGGGAGCGCCCTCGCGGCGCTCGAGGATCTGGTCCTCGACGCGCTTGGCCGACCGCGACAGGCGCCGGCGCTCGGAGTCGATCTCGAGGATCTTGACCTTGATGTCGACGCCCGGCTCGACGATCTCGCGGGGGTTCTCGACGTGGAACGGAGCGAGCTCCGAGATGTGCACGAGCCCCTCGACGCCGTCCAGGATCTCGACGAACGCGCCGAAGGTGACGACCTTCGTGACCTTGCCCTCGAGCTCGTCGCCGACGTTGTACATCGAGACGACCCGCTGCCACGGGTCCTCCTGGGTCTGCTTGAGGCCCAGCGAGATCCGCTGCCGGTCGCGGTCGATGTCGAGCACCTTGACCTGCACGTCGTCGCCGATCGAGACGACCTCGCTCGGGTGGTTGACGTGCGACCACGACAGCTCGGAGATGTGGATCAGGCCGTCGATGCCGTTGAGGTCCACGAACGCGCCGAAGTCGACGATGTTCGAGATCGTGCCCTCGACGATGAGCCCCGGCTGGAGGCGGTCGAGGATCTCCTGACGCTGCTCCTTGCGCTCCTCCTCGAGGACCGCGCGGCGCGAGAGGACCACGTTGTTGCGCGAGCGGTTGAGCTCGATGACCTTCGTCTCGAGCGTCTGGCCCATGAACTCGTCGAGGTTCGGGACGCGGCGGATGTCGACCAGCGACGCGGGCAGGAAGCCGCGCACGCCGAGGTCGATGATGAGCCCGCCCTTGACGACCTCGATCACGTTGCCGGGGATCGGCTCGCCGGACTCCTGCGCGGCCTCGATGCGCCGCCATGCCTTCTCGAAGCGCGCGCGCTTCTTGGACATGATGAGCCGGCCGTCCTGGTCCTCCTTGGTGAGGACCAGCGCGTCGACCTCCTCGCCGAGCTCGACCTCGTCGTGCGGGTCGACCGACTTGCGGATGGAAAGCTCGTTGGAGGGGATGACCCCCTCGCTCTTGTAGCCGATGTCGACGAGGACCTCGTCGTTGTCGATCCGGACGACTTTTCCGGTGACGACGTCGCCTTCGTCGAAGGGGCGCAGCGTGGCGTCGTAGTTGGGGACGACTTGACCGTCGATCTCCAGAAGGAGGCCGTCGGAGCCGTCGACCACGCGCGGGTCGGGGGTCGTTGTGTCAGTTGCCATGAGTCGCGAAAGCCTAGCGCAGTACCCTTCCCGCGCTGTGCCCGTGCGAGCCACGAAACGCGGCGCGGAACGGACGCCGCTGGACCGTGATTGCGACGTCCTGATCTGCGGCGCGAGCTTCGCCGGACTCGCCGTCGCGCGCGAGCTCGCGGGGTCGGGTCGCGACGTGCTGATCGTCGACCGCTACGAGGTCGGCGAGAAGCAGACGTCCGCCTGCGCGGCGCCCACGGAGTGGCTGGAGAACCTCGGTCTCGGCGGGGCGATCCAGCAGACGTTCACGCAGCTCGTGATCCACACGCCGAAGGGCACGTCGAGGTGGCCGATCCCGTGGTCGTTCTCGACGTTCGACTACCGCACGCTCTGCGGCCTGCTCTTCGACCAGTGCGACGCGGACTTCGACACCGCGAAGGTCGACGGGCGGACCGGCGACACGGTGCACACCGACCGCGGCGACATCCGCGCGCCGCTGATCGTCGACGCGCTCGGCTGGCGCCGCGTGCTCGGCCCGGGGACGAACGTGCAGCCGCCCGAGGCCTTCCTGTCGCGGGGTCTCGAGGTGCACCCCGACGGCAGCGGCGACGACCTCGAGCTGTGGCTCGATCCCGCGTACGTGCGCGCGGGGTACTCGTGGTCGTTCCCGGCCGGTCACGAGCTGCGCGTCGGCGTCGGCTCGTTCGAACCGCGCGACCACGTCAAGGAGCCGACCGTCCGCCTCGCCGGCGACCTCGACATCCCGGCCGTGCGCTTCCAGGGCAACTGGATCCCGCACAAGCTGCGCAAGGCCGTCGACGACGGGATCTTCTTCACCGGCGACAGCGCCGGGCACTGCCTGCCCGTCACCGCCGAGGGCATCCGCACCGCGCTCTACTTCGGGCTGGCCGCGGGCCGGGAGATCCGGGCGGTGCTCGACGGCGAGCAGACGCGCGAGCAGGCGCTCGCGCGCTACGGCGCGTTCTCCGATTCGCACGCGTGGAAGTACCTGTGGCTCAAGCGCGTGCAGAACCTCGTCTCGCGCCTCAACCCGACGCCCGCGATGCCGCTGGCGATCCGCGCCATGTCGAGCGAGCGGCTGCTGGCGTGGGCGTTCGACCACTACCTGGCGATCGCGCCGCCGGAGTTCGCGGTCAGCGGCCGCGGCGCGCGCAGCGCGGCGCCCTCGCCGGTCGCCGCCTGAGCGCCCGCAGCGACGACACCCGCAGCTCGAGCGAGTAGCGCGCGCAGCGCTTCGTCACCCACGTCAGGCCGTCGCCGTCGAAGTCGAACAGCGCGCGGAACTGCGCGCCCACGGCCTCACGCGCCAGCGTGCGCGCCCGCGCCGGCGCGCGCAGGTCGACGAGCAGCAGGCGCCGCAGCCCGTACCCGGCGCTGTCGACCGCCTGACCCACGACCCGGTCGCGCGCGATCCGCACGCCGTAGAGCTCCGACCTCGGGAAGGGGAGCGTGCGGAGCCGACGGCCAGGCCCCCCGACCCGCACGCGCGTGCGGCCGGCGCGCTTGGAGGCGACGGCCACCTTGCCGTCCGCCTGGACGTCGAGGTCGAGCACGCCGCCGGGCAGCGCGCTCGCCGCTATCCGGTAGGCCTCCGCACCGCGCGCGAGATCGAAGACGACGACGTCGCCCACGACGGAGGTCGGGTGCGCACCGGGTCGCGGCCGCTCGACCCACGCCGCGAAGCGGCCGGCGAGCGCGGTGCGCCCGCCGCCGTCCGCGAGTGGCTCCGGCACGTCGCCGGCGTCGAGCCGTCGCACGACGAGCCCCTCGCAGGGCTGCGAGCTCAGCAGCGTGGCGTCGTCCAGAGCGAGGCCGGGGGCGTCGCGGTCGCACGTCGCGAGCGTCCGGAACGGCCCGGCCCCCTCGGCGACACGGATCTGCTGGTCGACGTAGCTGGTCTGGACGCGCTCGTCCGGGTCACTCGGGCGAAACCAGCGTGTGACGCCGAGGGCCAGGCGCTCCCCCGACGCGCCGAACGACGCCGCGCGCGTCGTGACGAGCGGTTCGGGGTCCTGGATCACGGCGAGCTCCGTTGCGTCGCCGGCGCCGCGGCGGGCCGAGCGGACGACGAGGCCGTCCCCGCGTGTCTGCGCGCCGAACGGCAGCCCGTACCGGCTGTCGACCCAGACCGCGCGGTCGCCCTCCGCGAGCACCGGGCCGGCCACCGGGAAGCCACGGGTCAGCCGCACCCCCGTGGCCGCCGCGGCGGGCGCGGCCGCGAGGAGCACGAGCATCAGGACGGCCGGGACGGCCCGAGCGATCATCGACCACTCGAACCGTCCTCAGCCGGCGGAGTTGCGCTCAGGGCAGCCGGTACGAGTAGCTCGTCGAGCACCCGATCCGGCGCGTGGGGTAGTTCCTGCTCTTCGCCCATCGCCAGTACGCGCACATCATGCGGCGCGCCTGCGCCTGGTCCTGGCGCAGGTCCCCGGCCCCGTCGCGCCAGGGCGGCCCGAACGGCTTGCCGTACGGACGGTTCGCGGAGCCCACCGCGCCGTACACGCCGTCCTCGTTCATCACCCCGGAGTCGTGACCGTACGGCCCCGCGGTCTCGAAGAGGTCGTAGTGCACGAGCATCCGCGCGTTCCCCTTCGCACGGTCGAGCACACCGCGGCGCTCGGTCCCGCTCGGGGTGCGGTAGCCGGTCGACCACTTCGCCCGCTCGATCTCCGTGTGGTACTGCGTCCGCGGCGTCTCGGGGTCGTCGTTGCGCGGCCGGTTGAAGTACCCGAACTCCGTCAGGTAGAGCGCCGCCGGCCGTTCGCCCGGGCCGTACATCGAGCGGAGCTTGTTCTCGGGGGCGGCGGACAGGCACGTCAGCTGCTGCTTGATCCCCCGGAGCATCCTGCTCGCCGGACCGTCGCAGACGCGACCCGCCTCGGCCTCGCTGTCCTTGTTGCGGTTGAGGAAGCCGATGCCGGCGGTGGCGGCGGGCTTCGTGGCGTGCCACGGGGCGAACTGGTGCTGGTACGGGTGGAGCGCGAAGCCATGGACGCGGACCGGCGTCGTCTTGTTCCTCAGCGCCTTGCGCAGCCACGCCATCGGCGTGAGGAACTGCCGGGTCGTCCCCTGGAAGCAGATGTTGGGAGCACCCGCCAGCTCGCCGATCATGAGCCGCGCCCGCGGCGCGACGTCCGGCTTGGCGACCTCGGCCGCCGCCGCGTCGTAGAGCTGCATGTACTTGTCGTACTGGCACATCCGCGGCGTCGCCGAGTTGGCGCTCAGGAACGTCGGGTCCCTGTACCCGCCGCCCGGGTTCTCGCGCGCCCCGAGGTTCGGCTCGTTCCACACCCCGTAGACCTGGACGCGCAGGCAGTTCTCCTGCGGCGTGCCGGCCTTGTGGCACGGGCCGTCGTTGGTCGTGAAGTGCTTCGCGAGCTTGCCGAAGAACGACGCGTACTCGGCGGGCTGCGGGTTGATGCCCGTCGGGCCCTTCACGAGCGTGCGGCAGCTGGTGTTCTGCATGTGCCGCACGCCGTCGCACTCCTGCCCGCCGTCCGCGTAGCCCGTGACCGTGAAGTACGGCTGGATGCCCATGTCGAGCGCCAGGTTCACGGCCCGGTCGAGCTTCGTCCAGTACATGCTGCCGTCCGCGTTCTCGAGCTCCCCCCACTTGGCCATCATCCGGATGTGGGTGAACCCCGCGTTGCGCATGACGAGGTACATGTCCCTGAGCTTCTGGTCGGCGACGGGCCCGGGGTCGGTCGGGGCCGTGCCGCTGAAGTGGTCGCCCGGCGTCTTCAGCGACTCGCGGGTCACGAACCCCTGATCCTCCTGGAAGGCCAGGTGCAGCCTGATCTTCTGGCCGTCCGTGCCGTTGGCGTGCGTCCGCACCGCCGGCGCGCCGTAGGAGCCGTACTGCTCGTCCGGCGGGTCGGCCTCGGGCGTCGCGAGGGCGTCGATCGCCTCCGGGTAGAGCCCGATCGTGCTCAGCGCGACGTTGACGTCGGAGGGCAGCGAGACGCCGCCGCTCAGCGTGTAGCGCCCGTACGCGTCGGCGCGCCCGTCGCCGTCGACGTCGCCGAGCACCATCGCCCCGGCGGCGGGCCAGTTGCCGACCGCGCGCGCCGTCCCGAAGCTCTCCGTCGTCGAGGACGCGACCTTCATCTGGCCTGTCGAGTCCGTCGAGACGAGGTCCTGGATGCCGTCGCCGTCGACGTCCGCGGCGCGCACCGTCTGCCCTCCGCCGAGCGTCGCCCACACCTTCGTGACCGTGAAGTCCTGCGCCTGCGACGTGCCGACGAGGATCTGCCCGTCGCTCGAGCGCG
>DASVRH010000348.1:0-2144 GCA_036388715.1 Solirubrobacteraceae bacterium
GACCGTCGTGATCTGCCCGTCCTTGATCTTGCGGACGCGGTAGTTCTCGCGGTCGGCGACCAGGACGCCGCCGTCCGGCAGCCCCTCGACGTCGGTGGGCATGACGAAGCTCCGCTCGAAGACGGGGCCGTCGGTCGCGGGCAGGCTGGCGACGCCCGCGATGGTGTCGATGACGTTCGTCGCGGCCTGCGCACCCGGAGCGGCGGCCCCGAGCGCGGTGGCGGCGAGCACCGCGACGAGGACTCGGTGTGCGCTGTTCGTGTTCATGGGGCGATGGTCGCCCCGAGTGCCCCCGGGTCGCGTCGGGGGGTTCCCCAATCCGCTCCCCTATCCGCGAGCCGGTCCCCGAAAGGGTCAGCGGACGGTCGTCAGGTCCTTCGAGAGCGAGCTGAGGACGTCGGTGCCGTCCTCGGTCACCACGACGAGGTCCTCGATCCGGACGCCGACGTGCCCGGGCACGTAGACCCCCGGCTCGACCGTGACGATCTGGCCGGCCGCGAGCGCGGTGTCGCCCTGCTTCGACAGCCGCGGCCCCTCGTGGACCTCGAGGCCGACGCCGTGCCCGAGCCCGTGGCCGAAGTGCTCGGCGTGGCCGGCGCCGTCGATGATCCCGCGGGCGACCGCGTCGATCTCCCGCCCGCTCGGGCCGGGGCGGATCGCGGCCAGCGCCTCGCGCTGCGCGCGCAGCACGAGGTCGTAGATCTCGCGGTCGCGCGGGTCGACCTCGCCGGTCGCGACCGTCCGCGTGCAGTCCGACGCGTAGCCGTCCTTCATCGCGCCCCAGTCGATCACCACGAGGGTGTCCGCCGGGATCTCCACGTCCCGCGGCTCGGCGTGCGGCAGCGCGCCGTGGGCGCCGGCCGCGACGATCGGCGGGAACGACGCCCCCTCCGCCCCGCGGCGGCGCATCGCGAACTCGAGGTCGAGCGCGACGTCGCGCTCGGTGCGCCCGACGATCCCGCCCTCCAGCACCACCTCGGTGAACGCCTCGTCGGCGAGCGCGGCGGCCGCGCGCACCAGGGCGATCTCCTCGTCGGTCTTCACGAGCCGCAGCTCCTCGACGAGCCCGCCCGCGGCGACCAGCTCGACGCCGTCACCCACCAGCGAGGACAACCGCTCGTGCGCCTTGACCGTCATGTGGTCGTCGGCGAACCCCACGCGCGCGGGCAGCCCGCCCTCGGCCGCGCGCTCCAGCAGGTCGCTGGCGATCTCGGCGTCGCCCCACGACGCGTCGAGCTGCTCGCGCGACTGCGCCAGGTAGCGGAAGTCCGTGAGGAAGCGCCGCACGCCGGGCCCGACGACGGCCGCGCCGTTCGAGCCCGTGAAGCCGGTCAGCCAGCGCAGGTTGGCCGGGTCGCCGACGAGCAGCGCGTCGAGCTCGCGCTCGCGCAGCGCCGCCTCGACCATCCCGGCGCGGTCCGCGCTCACGCCAGCTCGTCCTTCAGCAGCGCGAGCGCCTCGCGGTAGCCGTCCGGGCCCTTGCCGCTCACCGTCCCGATCACCGACGAGAGCCCCTCGAAGATCGAGATGCGCCGGAACTCCTCGCGATTCCCGACGTCGGACAGGTGGATCTCCACCGCCGGAAGGCCGGTCAGCTCGAGCGCGTCGCGGATCGACCAGGCGTAGTGCGTCCACGAGCCGGGGTTGAGCAGGACCGCGTCGGCCAGCCCCTCGAGCCGGTGGAGGTGCTCCACGAACTCGCCCTCGTGGTTCGTGTGGAAGAAGCGCGGGACGAGCCCGAGCGCGTGCGCCTCCTCCTCGATCCTGCGCTCGAGCGCCGCGAAGCCGAGCGTGCCGTAGTGCAGCGGGTCGCGCCGCCCGAGCTGGTCGAGGTTGACCCCGTGCATGACCTCGACGCGGTTCCTCATCGGCACAACTCTTCCACGGCGGCGCGCAGCTCGCCCTCCGGCACCGGTTGGCCGTGCTGCACGTCCCCCGGCGCGGCGACGAGGACGAACGGGACCTGCTCGCCCGTGCGCTTCTTGTCCCGGCGCGTCGCGGCCACCACGGCGTCGACGTCGACGTCGGCGCGCGTCGGCAGCCCCTGCGCCGCGAGCAGCTCGGCGACGCGGCCGCGCAGGTCGTCCTGGGCCGACAGGCGCAGCGCCGCGAGCAGGCCGAGCCCGACGGCCTGCCCGTGCGAG
>DASVRH010000349.1:0-3719 GCA_036388715.1 Solirubrobacteraceae bacterium
TCACAGTCGGTCACCTCGATGGCCGGAGGAGGCGGCGGGGACTTCGTCCTGCGCGTGCCCTCCGACCGGCTGGCGGAGGCCCTGGCCGCGCTGAGCCGTGTGGCGACCGTCCGCGAGCGCTCGCAGAACGCCCAGGACATCACCGCCGAGCGCGTCACCGCCCGGGACCGCCTCGCCACGGCGCGGGCGTACCGCCGGTCGCTCCTGCGCCGCCTCGCCGCCGCGACGAGCGACGCGGAGGCCCAGGAGCTGCGGGACCGGCTCGACGGGGTCAACCGGCGCGTCGCCGGCTTCCGGTCCGAGCTCGCCCGCGTCGACAACCGCGCGCAGTACGCGAACGTCGCCGTCACCCTCGTCGGCGACCCCAGCGCGGGGGCGAGCGGCGGCCGGGACCGCGACGACGGGTCGGCGTGGAGCCCGGGCGACGCGGCGCGGGACGCGCTGCGCGTGCTCGAGGTCGCCGCCGGCGTCCTGCTCATCGCGCTGGCCGTCGCCCTCCCGCTCATGCTCCTCGGCGCGCTGGCGCTCGGCGGCCGCCGGCTGGCGGCGCGGCGCGGCCGCCGGAGGATCCTCGACGCGGTGTAGGGCCTGGGCGGTCGCTGTGGTATTGAAGGGGGATGACGGCCACGACGCAGGAGACCGTGGCGCTCCTGGGGCGCGTGCCGGTCTTCGAGCAGCTGGCCTCGGAGGACCTCGACCGGGTCGCCGGGGTCACGGTCCCCCGCCGCTTCGAGCCGCGCCAGGTGGTCTTCCGCGAGGGCGACGACTCGGACACCTGCTACGTCGTGCGGACGGGCCACGCCCGTGCCGTGCGCGAGCACGGCGACGGCCGCCAGATCACCCTCGCGACCTTCGGCCCCGGCGACATCTTCGGCGAGCTCGCGATGTTCGACGCGGAGCGCCGCTCGGCGACCGTGGAGGCGGTGGACGACCTCGAGGCGGTGGCCATCCTCGGCAGCGACATGCGCCAGCTCATGCGGCGCCACCCGGACATCGCCATCAAGCTCGTCATCGCGCTCGGCCGCCGGCTGCGGGAGGCGAACGAGCGCCTGGCCCGCCAGTCCTTCCAGACCGTGCAGAGCCGCGTCGCCACCGTCCTCGCCGACCTCGTCCTGCAGGCGCAGGCCGAAGGGGCGTCGGACGGGGACGTCCTGGTCACCGCGACCCAGGCGGAGCTCGCGCAGCTGGCCGGCTCCTCGCGCGAGTCGGCGAGCCGCTTCCTGGCGGTGCTCGAGCGCGCGTCGATCATCACGCAGGGCCGGGGCAAGCTCGTGGTCCACGACCCGGGCGCCCTGCACCGGTATGTCTTCTGAGCGCGCGCGCCGTCCCCGTCGCGAGGACGGGCGCGAGCCGCTGCGCGAGCTGTCCTTCGGCGGCGTCGTGGTCCGCGGCGACGTGACCGACGGCAGCGCCGAGGTGGCGACCATCGTCCCGCGCGGCAAGCGCACGACGATCGCCCTCCCCAAGGGCGGCGCGAACGACGGCGAGCCGCCGGAGGCGACCGCCATGCGCGAGGTGCGCGAGGAGACGGGCCTCACCGCCACCGTGCGGGGCGAGCTCGGCGAGGTGACCTACTGGTACCGGCGCTCCGGCCGGCGGGTGCGCAAGACGGTGCGCTTCTTCCTGTGCGACTGCGTGGACGGCTCGACCGACGACCACGACCACGAGGTCACCGAGGCGCGGTGGATCCCGCTGCAGGAGGCGGCGACCCGCCTCACCTACCCGGGTGAGCGCCAGATGGTCGAGCGCGCCATCGGCGTCCTCGCCCGATCTCCGCGCGACCGCTAGGGTGCCGCGCATCGTGCAGGCGCTGAACTTCTACTCCCAGATCTTCGCCGACCAGATGAAGCGTGGTCGCAAGACCGCGACGATCCGGCTCGGGGACAAGCGGCACAAGTACCGCAAGAACCAGGTCGTGCTCGTCACGGTCGGGTACCAGTACTCGCCGCGGGAGAAGGTGTTCCACGCGGTGATCGACTCGGTGGACGTCAAGCGCATGAAGGACCTCTCCCCCCGCGAGATCGAGCACGACAACCCGGAGTTCCGCCGCGTCGAGGAGCTCAAGAGCTTCCTCGAGCAGATCTACGGCCGCGAGGTCTCCGTCGAGGACACGGTGACCGTCGTGCGGTTCTCCCAGGTCATCGAGAACCCGCCGGACCTGCAGGACCGCCTGCGGGGCGTCGGCGGCGCCCAGAACTGACAGAACGCACGGGGGCCCGCCCTACCGGCGGAGAACGTCCGGAGCGTCCGCCGGTAGGCCACCCCTAGGTCGCGCCGCGGCTCCAGGTCCCCGGCACCGGCCGGCGGGCCTTCAGCGCGCTGCCGTGCCAGGCGGCGCTCGTCAGGAACACCGACAGCGCGAGGCCCGCGAGGGCGCCCCAGTGGACCTCGCCCTGCGCCGTGCCCGGGCGGGCGACGACGAGGTAGGCGACGACCAGCGGCGCGCCGAAGGCGACCGCCCGCAGCGGCTCGCGCACGACGTCACGCAGCGCCGGCACCGCCATCAGGAGGCTGAGCACGACGATCGCGGCCGGCATGCCGGTCAGCAGGAGGCCGGCGTCCGCGAACGCGTCGCGGCCGGTCATTGAGGCATCCGCGTGCTGGAAGACGCCGGCGAACTGGGTGGCCGCCCGTTCCACCGCCCCGAGGCCGGGGTCCACGTCCAGTGGTGGGGCGAACCACGGCAGGTCGAACGCGGCGACCAGGCCGATGGCGGAGAGGCACGCAAGCAGGAGGTTCGTGGCGGGGGACACTTGGCGCATGGCACGTCCTGCATCGGCACAAGGGCTCGGAACCCGTACCGTCGCTGGACGCTTGGCACTCCCGCAAGCGGAGTGCCAAACGGGAGTTGACAGCCGCCGCGACCCGTCTACAATGACCTCCAGCCGGGCGTTGGCACTCTCCGACCGAGAGTGCCGGACACGCTCGAAGCAGTCCCAGCGCAAACACGACCCCCGAGTGGAGGCCACATGAAGCTCAAGCCCCTGGGCGATCGCCTGATCGTCAAGGCCGTGGAAGAGGAGGAGACGACGTCGAGCGGCATCGTCCTCCCGGACACCGCCAAGGAGAAGCCCCAGAAGGGCAAGGTCATCGCCGTCGGCGAAGGCAAGTGGGACGACGAGGGCGAGAAGCGCATCCCCCTCGACGTCGCCGAGGGCGACGAGGTCCTGTACTCCAAGTACGGCGGCACCGAGATCAAGGTCGAGGGCGAGGAGCTCCTCGTCCTGCGCGAGTCCGACGTCCTGGCCAAGCTCGAGTCCTAAGGAAGAGAACGCACACATGGCTCACAAGGAACTGAAGTACGACGTCGACGCCCGCAAGGCCCTGGAGCTCGGGGTCGACGCCGTCGCCAACGCCGTCAAGGTGACGCTCGGCCCGCGCGGCCGCTACGTCGTCCTCGACAAGAAGTTCGGCGCTCCGACGATCACGAACGACGGCGTCACCATCGCCCGCGAGATCGAGGTCGAGGACGTCTTCCAGAACCAGGGCGCCCAGCTCGTCCGCGAGGTCGCGACCGCCACGAACGACGTGGCCGGCGACGGCACGACGACGGCGACGGTGCTCGCCCAGGCGATCGTCCGCCAGGGCCTCAAGAACGTCACCGCCGGTGCGAACCCGCTCGCGCTCAAGCGCGGCATCGAGCAGGCCGTCGACGCGGTCGTCGAGAACATCAAGGCGCAGTCGAGCGAGGTCAGCGGCAAGGACCAGATCGCCCGCGT
>DASVRH010000350.1:0-6974 GCA_036388715.1 Solirubrobacteraceae bacterium
TCATGTCGATCCCGACGATGATCGTCTTCAAGAACGGCGCGCCGGCGAAGACCATCATGGGCGCGCAGCAGAAGAAGCGCCTCCTCGCCGAGCTCGAGCCCGTCCTCGCCTGACGCATTCCCGCCGCGCCTGACGGGACCGCTTCGCGGGTCCGTGCTGGCGCACTGTCCCCCGCGGCGCGGAAGCCGTCAGCCACGACGGTCGATGCGTCAGGCCGCCCGGACGGCGTCGTCGAGGGGCTCCGGCCGGAAGCGCTTCTCCTGCGGCGCGCGACCGCGGTCGTCGAGCTTCACGCCCTCCCTCTTCAGCCGCTTGCGGACCGCGTCCGGGTCGCCGAGCGCGGTTGGCGCGACCGAGCCGTCGCCCTTCAGCACGCGGTGCGCGTTCGGCAGCTCGTGGCGGATGAGGGCCTGGTTGAGCCGCCGCGCGGCGGCGGGGGCGGCGCCGAGAGCGGCCACGACGTCGGCGTAGCTCGTCCAGCGCCCGCGGGGCACCGTCTCGAGGACGGCGCGGAGCTTGTCGGTGTCCATGACGGCCCTAGGCGGCCGTCGCGGAGGACTCGCCCCCCCTAGGCCCGCGACAGGGCGATCTTGAGCTCGCGGCCCTCGATCATCGCGATCTCGCCGCTGCCGTTCGCGTCGTAGGAGAGCTGCGTCGCGAGCGTCTCGCCGCTGACGTAGGCCTCGTGGGCGCGGGCGGCGTCGAGGAGGTCGGAGTCGCCGCCGAGCACGAGCGCGATCCGGTCCTCGACCTCGAGGCCGGCGGCCTTGCGCGCGTTCTGCACGGCGTGCACGACCTCGCGCGCCAGCCCCTCGCGCCGCAGCTCGTCGTCGAGCGCCAATTCCAGAGCCACCGCGTGCGAGCCCTCGCGCTCGAGCTGGTAGCCGTCGAGCGGCTCGAGGCGCAGCTGGAGGTCGTCGGCGCCGAGCGCGTGCTCGGTTCCCTCGATGACCACGCCGACCGACCCGCCCGAGCCGACGGCGTCGGCGACGACGCCGGAGTCGAGCGCGCCCACGGCCGCCGCCACGGCGGGCATCTGCTTGCCGAACCGCGGCCCAAGCGTCCGGTAGTTCGGCTTGACCTCGTAGGACCCCAGCTCGTCGGCGCGCTCGACGAACCGCAGCTCCTTGACGTTCAGCTCCTCGCGCACGACGTCGGCCAGCCTCGAGATCGCCTCGCGCTCGCGACCGGCGGCGACCACGACCGCCTCGTGCAGGGGCTGGCGCACCTTGACCTTCGCCGCGCTGCGCGCGCTCAGCCCGAGCCGCACCGTCTCGCGCGCGGTGGCCATCGCGAACTCGAGCGCCTCGTCGCGCTCGCCCGGCGACGGGAAGTCCTCGAGGTGCACCGAGCCGAGCGAGCCGTCGAGGTTGTCGTAGATCTCGTCGGTGATGAACGGCGCGAACGGGGCGAGCAGCTTCGCGACGCCGAGGATGCACTCGCGCAGCGTGTGGAACGCGGCCGGGTCGCCGTCCCAGAACCGCCGGCGCGAGCGCCGGACGTACCAGTTGGAGAGGTCGTCGACGAACTCGGCGATCGCGCGGCCGGCGACGGTGGCGTCGTAGTCGTCGAGGCGCTCGATGACGATCGTCGTCGTGGCCGAGAGGCGCGAGAGGATCCAGCGATCGAGCTCGGTCGCAGGCGCCTGCGCCGACCCCGGCTCCACCTGGTTGGCGTTCGCGTAGAGGACGTAGAAGCCGTACGTGTTCCACAGCTGCCGCAGGAACAGCCGGACCCCCTCGGCCACGCGCTCGGTGGCGAACTGGTAGCCGTCCCACGGCTGCTTGGAGGTGAAGAAGTACCAGCGGAACGCGTCGGCGCCGAACTCGTCGAGCACCGCCCACGGGTCGGCGATGTTCCCCAGCGACTTCGACATCTTCTTGCCGTCGCGGTCGAGCAGCAGCCCGAGGCAGACGACGTTCTCGTACGAGGAGCGGTCGAAGAGCAGGGTCGAGACGCCCAGCAGCGAGTAGAACCACCCGCGCGTCTGGTCGAGCCCCTCGCAGATGAAGTTCGCCGGGAAGCGCTCGCGGAAGCGCTCCTCGTTCTCGAACGGCGCATGGTGCTGCGCGAACGGCATGCACCCGGAGTCGAACCAGACGTCGATGACCTCGGGCACGCGCGTCATCCGCCGCGAGCACGTCGGGCACGGGAAGCCGACGTCGTCCACGTACGGGCGGTGCGGGTCCTCGAGCCGCACGCCGCTCAGCTCCTCGAGCTCGTCGAGCGACCCGATGCAGTGGACGTGGCCCTCCTCGCAGCGCCAGACCGGCAGCGGCGTGCCCCAGTAGCGCTCGCGCGACAGGGCCCAGTCGACGTTGTTCTCCAGCCAGTTGCCCATCCGGCCGTTCTTGATGTGCTCGGGGTACCAGTTGACCGACTGGTTGGCCGCGAGCAGCCGGTCGCGGATCGCCGAGGTCTTGATGTACCAGGCCGGCTTGGCGTAGTAGAGGAGCGGGTCGCCCGAGCGCCAGCAGAACGGATAGGCGTGCTCGTACTCCTCGGCCTTGAGCAGCTTGCCGCGCCCGCGCAGGTCCTCGACCAGGTCGGGATCGGCGTCCTTGACGAAGCGCCCGGCGTACTTGCCGATCCGCTCGTCGTAGGTCCCGTCGAGCCGGACCGGGTTGACGACGGCGAGGCCGTAGCGCTGCCCGAGCTGGAAGTCCTCCTCGCCGAACGCGATCGCGGTGTGGACCAGGCCGGTGCCGTCGTCGGCGGTGACGAACTCGCCGAGCAGCACCGTGTGCCCGCGCTCGCCGTACTCGCGCGCGGGGATGTACGAGAACGGCGGCTCGTAGCGCACGCCGTCGAGCGCCGCGCCGGGGAAGCGCTCGAGGATCTTGACGTCGTCGCCGAGGACCTTCTCCACGAGCGCCTCGGCGAGCACGACCGGCGGGTCGAGCGGCGCGGTCTTCGCGCGCACGTAGGTCAGCTCGGGGTCGACGGCGACCGCGGCGTTGGAGACGAGCGTCCACGGCGTCGTCGTCCACACGAGCAGGTCGTCGCCGCGCTGGAGCGGCCCGCCGTCCTCGACGACCGGGAAGCGCACGTACACCGACGGGTCGCTGACCGTCCGGTAGCCGAGCGCGACCTCGTGCGAGGAGAGCGCGGTCCCGCAGCCGGGGCAGTACGGCACGACCTTGTGGCCCTCGTAGAGGAGCCCCTTCTCGTAGATCTGCTTCAGCGCCCACCAGACGGACTCGACGTAGGTCGGGTCGAGCGTGCGGTAGGCGTCGTCGAGGTCGACCCAGAAGCCGATCCGCTCGGTCAGCGCCGTCCAGTCCTCGAGGTACTCGAACACCGACTCGCGGCACTGCTGGTTGAACTCGGCGATGCCGTACTCCTCAATCTCCTTCTTGTTCTCGATCCCGAGCTTCTTCTGGACGGCGATCTCGACCGGCAGGCCGTGCGTGTCCCAGCCCGCCTTGCGCTCGACGTAGTGGCCGCGCATCGTCTTGAAGCGGGGGTAGATGTCCTTGAAGACGCGCGCGAGGACGTGATGCGCGCCCGGCCGGCCGTTCGCGGTCGGCGGCCCCTCGTAGAACACCCACGGCTCGGCCCCCTTGCGGCGCCGCGTCGACTCGCCGAAGACGTCTCGCTCCCTCCAGCGCTTGAGGACCTCCTGCTCGAGGTCGGGGAAGGACTGGTTCGGGTCGACGGGGCGGTGCGCCATGGACAGGCGATTGTATGAGTCCACCCCGGCTCAAGTTCACGGGCGAGCTGCCGAAAGGGACCCAATGATCGGCGCCGTCGCACTGAAGCTCCAGGCCCACCAGCTCGACCACGCCCGCGAGGCGCTCAGCACCGCGCAGCAGGTCGCGGCCGCCGGCGGGGCGCAGGCCACTCCCGAAGTGATCCTCGAGCTCTCCGCCGAGGCGGAGATGCTGCTCGAGTCGCCGCCCGCCTCCTAAGCGGCGAGCTTGCGGCAGAGCTCGGCGAACGAGCGCTTCTCGGACTCGTCGAGCGCGCTGAACGCCGCGGCCACCCGCTGCGTGTGCTCGGGGAACAGCCGGTCGACGAGCTCGCGCCCCTGATCCGTCAGCGTGACCGACGCCGCGCGCCGGTCGTGCGCCAGCCGGGTGCGCTGCACGTAGCCGCGGTTGACCAGCGTGCCGACCACCTCCGTGGCGTTCGCCTTCGACGTGCGCAGCCGCATCCGCAGGGCGCGGAGCTCCAGCTCGCCGCCGGCCGTCGCGAGGACGACGAGGACCGAGAACCCGGAGGCGCTCAGCCCCTCGCGCTCCAGGTCGGCGGTCAGCCGCCGGCGGACGCTCGCCTCGGCGCGCAGGAGGGAGTCCAGCGCGCGGTGGGCCAGCGGGTCGCCGGGCACGAGCATGGGGCGCAAACTACCTCTTGACCCGGACGGTTTCTGGCGCTCTCGTCGCGGTGTTCTGGTGCCCGCGGCCGCGCTGATTGGGCTGGTGAGGATGGGGAGAGCGGAGTGGTTCCGTAACACTTTGCTTCCGCTGTCCTGGATTGTGTTCGCCTAGCGACGATTAACCAGGACGGCCGGCGGGAGATGTTGCGGAATCGCTCCCCCGCCACCCTCACCAGCCCTACCGGCGACGAGGCGGGCGACGAGACGAAACGAGCGGAGCGCCGCTACAGAGCGGCGGAGTCGGCCGCCGGCGCGGGCGCGCGAGCGCCGCCGCGGGCCGACTCGTCGAGGTCGGCCAGCAGCTTCTCGCGCGCGGCCATCGGGCGGTCGCCGAGGCGGGGGACCGTGGTCGCCCCCGTCTCCGGCAGCGCGCCGCGGAAGTCGTAGACGCGCACGCCGTCGGCCGAGCGCCGCGCGGCGTAGACGAGGCGGCCGAAGGTGTCGAGCGAGGCGTTGCGGCCGACGAGCACGACGGCGCTCGGGGTCAGCGCGACGAGGGCGCGGCCGATGCGCAGCGGGTCGAGGTCGACGGGCAGGGTCAGCGCGCGGATGCCGGCGCGGCGCAGGACCATCTCGAGCGCCTGGGCGTGCAGGGCGTCCTGGTCGAGCGCGCGGGTCGCGTCGAAGAGGAGGATCCCCTCGGGGCGGTGGGCCGGCGGCGCGGTCCGCGTCTGGGCGGCGAGCCAGCCGGTCGCCCAGCGCCAGCCGAAGCCGTACTCGGGGGAGGTGCGGTCGCGGCCCTCGCCGAGCGCGCCGACCGCGGGCAGGAGGATCTCCTCGACCGTCCGCTCCATCGACCGCACCGCGAGCGACTCCTCGAGCAGGCGGTCGGCGGCGGGCTCGTCGAAGCGGGACAGCAGCGACTTCAACCGCATCGGCGACGACGGGCCCGACCCGCGCTCCCGCGCGATCGAGACCGCGGACGAGACGTTGTGGGTCTCCTCCAGCGCCTGGCGCAGCGCCTCGATCTCGGCGAGGTCGAACTGCCGGTGGCCTCCCGCGGACCGGCGCGGCGCCGGGAAGCCGAAGCGGCGCTCCCAGCTGCGCAGGGTGTTGGGGCTGACGCCGAGCATGGCTGCGGCGGCGTTCGTGCGGATGGCGCTCACGGCCTGAGGTATCGAGCGTTGGGCAGGTTTGCGCAACCCACGCAATCCGTCGTGCAGAAAGACCGCTTAATTGCAGGTTGCAGGAACTACGCGGTCCTGCGCGACGAGTCCTGCTCGAGCGAGGTGAGGAACTCGTCGAGCTGCTCGACGGTGAAGCGGCGCTGTCCGCCGGGCGTGCGGTAGCCCCTCAGGTAGCCCGCGTCCGACCAGCGGCGCACGGTCGAGAGGGAGACGCCGAGGTGGCGCGCCGCCTCGGACGTCGAGAGCCCGAGGCGCGAGGTTTCACGGTCAGTGGCCATGGCTCCATGTTCGGCAGGTTGTGGTGCTTCTACAGCCGAACGGACGCATTTGCGTAGGTTTGGCCGCACGCGTTTGGGGCTAGCGTTGCGGCCATGGGCCGCCTGGACGACGTCGATCTCTCGCTCAAGCTCAAGCGAAAGGAGTACGACGAGCGCCTCGCCGAGGCTCAGGACCGCCTCGTCCAGCTGCGCCTGTACTGCGGCGGGCTGACGGGGCCGGGCGACCTCGGCCCCCCGATCTGCTGCGTCTTCGAGGGCTGGGACGCCTCGGGCAAGGGCGGCGCGATCAAGCGCCTGCTCCAGGAGCTCGACGTCCGCCACGTGCGCGTGAAGAGCTATGCGGCGCCGACGCCCGACGAGAAGCGCCACCACTTCCTCTGGCGCTTCTGGCCCGCCCTGCCCGGCTGGGGCGGCATGACCGTGCTCGACCGCAGCTGGTACGGCCGCGTGCTCGTCGAGCGCGTCGAGGGCTTCGCGACCGAGCAGCAGTGGCGCCGGGCCTACGACGAGATCGTCGAGTTCGAGCGCACGCTGGCCGCCGAGGGCATGATGCTCGTGAAGTTCTGGATGCACATCTCGGACTCCGAGCAGCTCAAGCGCTTCGAGCGCCGCCGCGACGATCCGCTGAAGTCGTGGAAGCTCACCGAGGAGGACTGGCGCAACCGCGGCAGGCGCCGCGAGTACACGGAGGCGATCGAGGACATGCTCGAGCGCACCCACACCGAGGAGGCGCCCTGGCACGTCATCCCGGGCGACAGCAAGAAGTACGCGCGCGTGGCGGTGATCGAGACGGTGAACGCGGAGATCGAGCGCGCCCTGGTCAGGCAGGGGATGGCGGTGCCCCCACGACCGCCCAGCGACGACTCCTGAACCGCGCGCCCAGCGTCGCGAGCCGGACGGCCATCAGGGCGATCAGCCCGCACCAGACGCCGAGGATGCCCCACTCGAAGTGCAGCGCCGCGAGCGCGATCGGGACGTAGAACCCGAAGCCCGCGACGACCATCGACACCGCGAGGTAGCGCGTGTCACCGGCCCCGATGAGGATCCCGTCGAGCGCGAAGACCGCGCCGTTTGCGGGCATCATCGCCACGAGCAGCGGCCACATGACGGCCGCACGCTCGACCACCGCGTCGTCGTCGGTGAACGCGTGCGGGAGCACGCCCGCCAGCACGCCGAGCAGGATCGAGTGGA
>DASVRH010000351.1:0-23633 GCA_036388715.1 Solirubrobacteraceae bacterium
GCGAGGTTGGCGAGGTCCGCGCCGGTCAGGCCCGAGGTCTGGCGCGCGACGAGGTCGAGGTCGACGTCGCGCAGCGGCTTGTTGCGCGTGTGGACCTCGAGGATCTCCCGGCGCCCGCCGACGTCGGGCGGCGAGACGAAGACCTGGCGGTCGAAGCGGCCGGGGCGCAGCAGCGCCGGGTCGAGCTTCTCGAGCAGGTTCGAGGCGGCCATGACGACGATGCGGTCGGAGTCGGGGAAGCCGTCCATCTCGACGAGCAGCTGGTTGAGCGTCTGCTCGCGCTCGGAGTTGTTGTCGTGGCCACGGACGGCGCCCACGGCGTCGAGCTCGTCGATGAAGATGATGGCGGGCGCGGCCTTGCGCGCCTCGCGGAACAGGCGGCGGATGCGCGCGGCGCCGAGGCCGGCGAACATCTCGACGAACGACGACGCGGACTGGGCGAAGAACTCGGCGCCGGACTCGTGCGCGACGGCCTTGGCCAGCAGCGTCTTGCCGGTGCCGGGCGGGCCGTGGAGCAGGACGCCCTTCGGCGCCTTGGCGCCCAGGCGCTGGAACGCCTTCGGGTCCTTGAGGAACTGGACGACCTCCTGCAGCTCCTCCTTGGCGTGGTCGCAGCCGGCGATCTCCGTCCAGCCGATCGGGTGCTTCGCGTCAGGCTTGATCTGCTGCGGCGCCGTCTTCGGCATCAGGCGCACCATGCGCCAGAAGAACCACAGCATCAGGACCATGAAGACCATGGTCATGACGCCCTGCCACTCGAACGCGAAGTCCTTCAGCCACTGCACGCCCCTTAGGTCGGCAGCGCCCCCGGAGACCTGAAGCTCAGGCGACCCCGGACAGCCGGGAGGCGTCCTGCTCGGCGCGCCCGACCTTCGCGCACGGCCGCCCGTCGACGACCACCACGTCGGCGGTGAAGTCGTTGGCGCCGCGGATCAGCGACGAGCCGACGCCGTAGGCGTCGACCGGGATCCCCGCCGCCTCGAACGCGCGGATCCGCTCGGCGTCGAAGCCGCCGCTCACGACGATCTTCACGCGCGCGTGACCCGCGGCGTCGAGCGCGTTGCGGACGTTCTCGACGAGCCGCTCGTTGACGCCCGTCGGCTTGTAGCGGCCCATGTCGTGGAGGAGGGATCGGTCGACCAGCGTCTCGCTCGTGTCGAGGCGCACGCCCCACAGGTCGTCGCCCAGGGCGTCGGCCACCTCGAGCGCCGTGCGCACCGAGTCGTTCTCGAAGTCGGCGAGCACCGTGACGTTCATCTCCGCCGCGTAGCGGTCGGCGAACCGCCGCGCCGCCCGCGCGGTGTCGCCCGCGTAGGCCGCGATCAGCCCGTGCGGCACGGTCCCCATCCCGCGCCCGCCCCACCACGACGCCTGCGCGTCGGTGGAGACGCCGATCGCCCCCGCGACGTGCGCCGCCCAGCCGTCGCCGGTCTGCACCCGCCAATGGTCGTGGCGCGCCGGGAAGTACCAGATCGGCTTGCCGCCGGCCGCCTCCACGACCTCCTTGACGTTGCGCATGATCAGCGTGCGCCGGGCCATGCAGCCGAGGTAGACGGTCTCCAGGTGCGAGAAGAGGCTGTAGTCGCCCTCGATCGTCAGGACGGGCTCCCACGGCTGGATCTCGTCGCCCTCGTGCAGCGCGCGGACCTCGAGCCCGTCCCACCCGTCGACCCACGCCCCGTCCTCGGCCCGCCGTCCCGAGCAGCAGCGCAGCACGGCGATCGCCTCGTCGATCCCGCCGAGCACGGAGTGCTGCTTCTGGAAGGCCTGCACCACCACCCGCGGATGGTGCTCGTCCCACTCGAGCAGCTCCTTGGTGAGGTTGAAGTACATGTCCGAGTAGTAGCCCTCGCGGATCCGCTCGACGGGGAGGCGGAACACGTCCGGCGACAGGCGCTCCCGGGTGGGCATCTACGAAGCGGCGCCCTCGGCCCTCAGGATCGCGTCGAGCGCCGCGGCGCCGACCTCGAGCTGCGCGTCGGTCGGCTCGCGCGTGCCCAGGACGCGCTGGAGCTCGTGGCCGGGCCGGCGCAGGGCGCGGGCGGCGGCCGTCTCGCTGTGTCGCTCGCTCCACGCGAAGACCTCGACGGCGACGCCGACGGACGCCACCGCGACCGCGCCGCCGGCCAGCGGGCTCGGCTTCTCGCTGACCCGCTTGAGCAGCGCGACGCCGGCGAGGTTGGACGCGATGAGCGGCGCCATCAGGTGCGAGCCGCAGCGGTCGTGCTCCTTCGTGTGGTCCTCGGTGCCCTGCTCGTACGCGCCGATCGTCTTGTGCTCGGCGCCGTGGTAGGCGGCGAGCTCGCCGCCCCGCAGCGCGACGAGGGAGGGCAGGATCGACACCGCCGCGGCGGCCGCCTCGCCGGCGAAGGACCCGCGCGAGCGGCGCCGCAGCAGGGCCGCCCCGACGGTCGCCCCCGCGGTCGCCGCGGCGACGGCGGGCTGCTGGAAGGGCAGCTGCGCCTCGGGCAGGCGGCGCTTGACCAGCGGGATGACCGCGAGCGCCTCGCCGAGCCGCGCGACGCCGCGCAGGCCCGGCAAACCGTCGGCGCCAGTGAAGCGCGGCTTGGGGCCGGAGGCGGTGGCGATCGTGCCGTCCTTGCGCCGCACGGCCGCGGCCCAGTGCCCGGGCCCGTGGACGAGCAGCCCGTTGCGCAGCGCCATCCCGCCGAGCCGGAGCTTCTCGCCCTCGTCGCTCATGGCCCCAGGATCCTCCTGATCGCATAGCCGTAGAAGTCCGTCGCGAGCTCGAGGTCGCGGACGTCGATGCGCTCGTTGGCGCTGTGCACGAGCGGCGCGACCTCGTGGGTCGTCTGCCGCGCGTGGGGGAAGAAGCCGTAGGCGACGCAGTCCGGGAAGGCCTCGCGCCAGGTGCGCGAGTCGGTGAAGCCCGGGAGGATGGTCGGGACGACGGCCGCCTCCGGCTCCTGCTCGGCGACCCAGTCGCGGATGACGTCCATCAGCGGCGACTCGACGGGCGAGGCGTTGCCGACGACCTGCTCGGCGAACTCGATCCGGTAGCCGTCCGTCCCGAGCACCTCCTCGATCCGCCGCTTCGCCGTCTCCAGCCCGTGGCCGGGCGGGACGCGGCAGTCGACGCTGATCTCGGCCCGCGAGGGGATCACGTTGATCTTGTCGCTCGCGCGGACCTTCGTCGGCGCCAGCGTGACGCCGAGCATCGGCTCGACGACGACGCCGAGCCAGTCGTCCTTCTCGCGCAGGCGCGCGAGCGCGTCCCTCGGATCGCCGTCGACGGGCCCGAGGCCCAGCCCCTCGAGCAGCGCGCGCGGCCCGTCGGTGACGTCGTAGCCGGGCTGGCGCTCCGCCATCCGCTGGAGCAGCGGCGCCAGCTTCAGCAGCGCGTTGTCGCCGATCTTCGGCATCGAGGCGTGGCCGGCCGTCCCGTCGGCGATGAGCTTGAAGCGGAAGACGCCCTTCTCCGCGATGCAGACGTCGTAGACGCGCCGGCCGTCGAAGGGGATCACCGCGCCCGCGCCCTCGTTGAGGAGGAAGTCGCAGCGGGCCAGGTCCGGGCGGTTGGCGCACAGCCACTGCGCGCCGAGCGCGCCGCCGACCTCCTCGTCGGCGACCGCGAAGATCTTCAGCGTTCCCCGCGGCCGCCAGCCGTCGGAGGCCAGCCGCACCGCCGCGGCGACCTCCGCGGCGGTCTGCGACTTCATGTCCAGGGCCCCGCGGCCCCAGACGCAGCCGTCGGCGACGTCCCCGCTCCACGGGTCGTGGTCCCACTCGTCGGCGTGGGCCAGGACCGTGTCGACGTGCGACAGCAGCCCGAGCACGGGGCCCTCGCCGCCGCTCAGCGTGGCCACGAGGTTCGGCCGGTCATGCGTCGAGCCGTCGAGCTCGACCTCGAAGCCGGCGTCGCGCAGCACGCCCTCCAGCAGCTCCAGCGCGGGGCGCTCGTTGCCCGGCGGATTCACCGTGTCGAACCGGATGAGGCTCTGGAGGAGGCCGACGGGATCCACGGGATGGATCCTACGAGCAAGGCGCCGGCATCAAGAACTGGACGCACGTCCGATGGTGTTCCGACCACACCATCTGGTCAGGTAGTCGCTCCCCAACTGTCCCAATCGGAGGACTTCCCCTTGCAACAGCACTCCGCGGCCAAGCGGCCCTGGATCGTCGGCGCTCTCGCCGCGATCCTGGTTCTGGCCATGGCAGGCACCGCGTCTGCCGACATCACCACGACCGACATCACTTCGCCCGGCGACCCCTACTACGACGTCGCCAACGACGCGAACTCCACCGAGGAGGTCACCGTTCGCGGCACCTCGGACGGCGACGCCGGCGACGTGCTCGACCTGGTCTGCTACGGCTCCGACAACAGCGACAACCCCAGCCCGGGCCAGAACGTCGCGGTCGACTCCAGCGGCAACTGGGAGACCCAGGTCGACCTCTTCGACATCTCCGACCAGGGCTACGGCTGCATCCTGCGCGCCGTGCCCGACGGCACGACGCCGGGCAACACCTCGCCGTACGACGGCATCCGCATGCTCATCACGTACTTCGAGCCGCCGTCGTCGGACGACGACACGCCCGTGCAGGGCGGCGGCACGGTCAACGACTCGTTCTACGCCGACTTCCAGGGTCTCCGCGGGGCCGGCTACTTCTACGAGATCGACAACGACCCGATCTACGAGTGGACGTTCGTCAACCCCACGAACCTCTTCAACAACGGCGACTACAACGGCTACCGGGCGCTCGAGGAGATGCACGACTGGCTGCAGGCGGGCGACCAGGAAGAGGACCGCACCGCGGTCCGGGTCGACGGCGAGAACGCCTACGTGCTCCAGACGCTCCCGATCGCCAACTACGACAACGACGACGGGACGACGCCGCCCACCTACCCGGACGGCGTGCAGTCGGCGCAGGCGGCCATCAGCCAGGACGACCAGGGCATGGTCACGATGACCGAGCGCTACCCGATGTACTTCTGCGACGACAACGACGTCTTCCCGCCGACCACGACGAGCTGTGAGTCGGTCGAGTCGGCCGGCGTGCGGCTCGAGCGGACGAAGCAGACCTCCGACGGCGGCGCCACGGTGACCGTGACGGACACCTTCGTCAGCACGGACGGCGCGGGTCACACCGTGAAGTCGGAGTACTTCAACTACACCGACGTCGACGGCGAGGAGTACCCGGAGTACAAGATGCCCGGGGACCTGTCCTACGCGCAGTACGAGTACGGCGACCTGTTCAACTGGCCCGACTTCGCGCCGGCGAGCATGTTCATCCGTGACAACTCGAGCGACAGCAGCTACACCGGCGCCGGTGCCATCACCGAGATGCAGTCCCCCGCCAGCACGTCGTGGGACAGCTACGACGAGTGGTACACCCGGCAGCGTGACGTCAACGTGCCCGGCGGCGGCTCGGCCAACCTGGTGACGATCTACCAGGTGGCGCCGACGAGCAGCGGCGTCGAGGAGCTCGCCGCGGCGAAGCGCGACCCCGCGAACCCGCCCGTCGTGTCGATCACGGCGCCGACCGAGGGGACGCAGACCGGATCGGACGACGTCACCGTCATCGGCACGGCGTCCGACGACGTCGACGTCGCGGGGCTCAACGTGAACGGCATCCCGACGCAGCTCAACCGGGACGGCACGTTCACGCAGGAGGTGTCGCTCAACCCGGGGGCCAACGCGATCACGGCCACGGCCACCGATCGCAGCGGCAACACCGCGCAGTCGACGGTGAACGTCACGTACACGCCGGGCCTCGGCACGCCGCCCCCCGTGGTGACGCCGCCGCCGGGCGCCGGCGTCTCGGGCGTGCAGCTGCGGACGCGGCGCCAGCGCCTGCGCCGCACGCTGCGGCTGAAGGTCCGCTGCGTCGCGGGCGCCCAGAACGGCACCCTCGAGGTGCGCACGTCGAAGCGCCCGCGCCGGATCCTCGGCACGAAGGCGTTCCAGTGCCCCGCGGGCGGGACGCGGACGGTCGCGTTCCGGCTGTCGAAGAAGCGGTTCCGCGAGCTGCGGCGCAAGGGCCGCCAGCAGCTGGTCGTGGACATCGTCGGGCGCGACCTCGCGGGCCAGGCCGGGCTCTTCACCTCCCGGTTCACGCTCACGATGCCGCCGCGCGCGCGCCGTCGCGGCTAGCCGTACCGAAGCAGTGATGGTGAAGGGGGCGGCTCCGGCCGCCCCCTTCGTCGTTGAAGGCTGCGATCCTGAGTCGGGTGGACCAGCTGTTCGCACCCGAGGAGGACGAGCCGCCGCGCACGCGCACGGCCGTCCCGCTGGCCGAGGCGCCGCTCGCGGTGCGCATGCGCCCCCAGAGCGTCGGCGAGCTGGTCGGCCAGGAGCACCTGCTCCACGACGGCTCGCCGCTGCGGGTGGCGATCGAGGAGGGCCAGCCCCACTCGATGATCCTCTACGGGCCGCCGGGGACCGGGAAGACGACGCTCGCGCGGATCGTCGCCGCTAGCGCGCACGCCGCGTTCGAGGAGCTGAGCGCCGTCGAGGCGGGGCGGGCGGAGGTCCGCCAGGTGCTCGAGCGCGCCGAGCACCGGCGCAAGGCGACGGGCGAGCGGACCGTCTTCTTCCTCGACGAGATCCATCGCTTCAACAAGGCCCAGCAGGACGCGCTGCTGCCGGCCGTGGAGGAGGGCCTCGTCACGCTGATCGGGGCGACGACGGAGAACCCGTACTTCGAGGTCAACTCCGCGCTGATCTCGCGCTCGCGGATCTACGAGCTGGCGGCGCTGGGCGCTCCCGAGGTCCGGACGCTGCTCGACCGGGCGCTTGAGCGCGGGGAGTGCCCGGTCGGCGTGTCGGACGAGGCGCTCGAGTTCCTCGCCGTGCGGTCGGGCGGCGACGCGCGCACGGCGCCGTCGGCGCTGGAGCTGGCGTGCGCGTCGTCGGAGGGGGCCGAGGTCTCGCTCGCCGTGGCCGAGGAGGCGCTGCAGCGCAAGGCGCTGCACTTCGACCGCGCCGGCGACCAGCACTACGACTACGCGTCGGCGTGGATCAAGGCGACGCGCGGCTCGGACCCCGACGCGTCCCTCTACTACCTCGCCGTCATGATCGAGGGCGGCGAGGACGCGCGCTTCATCGCGCGGCGGATGGTGATCCTCGCCTCCGAGGACGTCGGGAACGCCGACCCGCAGGCGCTCGTCGTGGCGGTGTCGGCGGCGCACGCCGTCGAGCACGTGGGGATGCCCGAGGCGGCGCACGCCCTGGCCCAGGCCGCCGTCTACCTGTCCCTGGCGCCGAAGTCGAACGCGTCCTACCGGGCGCTGAAGGCCGCGCGGGCGCACGTGCGCGAGTACGGCGCGGCCAAGCCCCCCGGGCCTCTGCTGTCCGCCGCGTACCCGGCGGCGAAGGCGCTCGGGCGCGGCCAGGGCTACGACTACCCCCACGACCGCCCGGGCGGCGTCTCGCCGCAGGAGCTGCTGCCCGACGAGGTGGCCGGGACGCGGTTCTACGAGCCCGGCGAGCAGGAGCCCGGGATGTCCGAGCGGCTCCAGGCCATCCTGCGGGCCCGCGGGCGAGCGGACTAGCCGTGTCGGTGCAGGAGTCGATCGAGCCGGCGACGGGCACCGTGCTGGGGTCCGTCCCCGTCACGGCGCCCGGGGACGTCGCCGCCGCCGTGGAGGCCGCGGCGGCCGTCCAGCCGCTGTGGGCCCAGCTGCGGCTGGAGGATCGCGCGCGCTACCTGCGCCGCGCGGCGCAAGCGCTGATCGACGAGCGCGCCGACCTCGTGCGCCTGATCGCGCGCGAGCAGGGCCGGCCGGTGGCCGAGGCCGAGCTGATGGAGCTCCTGCCCGCGATCGAGACGCTGCTGTGGCTGGCCGACCACGGCGCGCGGACGCTGGGCGAGCACCGCGTCGGCCTGTCGCGGACGTTCTTCCTGCGCAAGCGGGTGCGGGTGACGCACCAGCCGCTCGGGGTGATCGCGGTGATGACGCCGGGCTCCGAGCCGCTCGCCGTCCCGCTCGGCGACGTGGCGATCGCGCTGATGGGCGGCAACGGCGTCGTGCTCAAGCCGGCGCCGCGGGCGTGCCTCTGCGGAGAGCGGATCGCCCGGGCCTTCGCGCGGGCGGGGCTGCCCGAGGGTCTCGTCCAGGTCGTGCACGGCGGCTCGGCGACGTCGCGGGCGCTGGTCGACGCGCCGGTCGCGCGCGTGCGGATGACGGGGTCGGCGGCGGTCGGGCGCGAGGTCGCCTCGGCGGCGGCGCGGGCGCTGCGCCCGACGACGCTCGCGCTCAGCGGCAAGGACCCGATGCTGGTGTTGGAGGACGCCCCGCTCGAGCGTGCGGTGGCGGGCGCGGCGTGGGCGGCGTTCGCCAACGCCGGGCAGGCCGGCGGGTCGGTCGAGCGGGCGTTCGTCGCGCGCTCGCGGTTCGACCGCTTCCTGGCCGGGGTCGTGGCGCGGGCGTCCGCGCTGCGCGTCGGCGATCCGCTGGACCCCCGCACCGAGGTCGGTCCGCTGACGTCGGTGGAGCGCGCCCAGCGGGTGCGCGAGCTGGTCGAGGACGCGGTGGCGCGCGGGGCGGTGCTGCACTGCGGCGGGCCGCGCGAGGGCGCGTGGTTCGCCCCGGCGGTGCTGACCGGGGTCCCCTTCGACGCGCCGCTGGCGCGCGAGGAGGTGCCCGGGCCGGTCCTGACCGTGGACGCCGTCGACTCGGTCGACGAGGCCATCTCGCTCGCCAACGCGGGCGAGTTCGGGCTCGGCGCGTCGGTGTGGACGGCCGACCGCGCCGCGGGCGCACGGATCGCGCGGGGGCTGCACGCCGGGATGGTGTGGATGAACGACCACCAGGTCTCCGCCATGGCGCCGCAGCTGCCGTGGGGCGGCGTGAAGGAGTCGGGCCTGGGGCGCACGCGCGGCGAGGCCGCCCTGCTGGAGTGCGTGGCCGACAAGGTCGTGACGTGGGACCTGCCCCACGGCCGGCCGCTGTGGTGGCACCCGTACGACAAGACGCTCGTGCGGGCCGGCGAGGCGCTCGCGCTGCTGCGGAGCGCCCGCGACCGCGACCGGTCGCTCGCGTGGCGCGACGGGGCGCTGCCGCTCGCGCGGCTGGCGCTGCGCGCGCTGCGGCGGCGATGAGCGCCGCGCTTCCCTCGCGCCTCCTCCTCGCCGGCGGCGGCGTAGCCCTCCTCGTCTCGCTCTTCCTGCCCTGGTTCAGCGGCGGCGTCTCGGGCTGGGAGCACTTCGCCTGGGCCGACGCGGTCTTCGCCGTCCTCGCCCTCGTCCTCGTCGCCACCGCCGCGCTGCGCCCGCGCGCGGCGGTGCGCGTCGTCGTCGCGGTGCTCTGCGGCGCCGGGATCGCGGTCGTACTCGGCCACGGCTTCTCGCCGGACGTCCCGATCCGCGACGAGCAGGACATCCGCTCGGTCGCCGCGGGCGGGCACGTCGCGCTCGGGGCGTTGGCGGCCGGGATCGTCGGCGCGCTGGCGGCGTGGCCGCGTCTGCTGCTCGTCGCCGCCGCGGCCGGGCTCCTCGCCGCGCTGCCCTCGGGGTGGGGCACCGACGCCGTCTACTTCACCTTCGTGCCCCACCAGGAGGTCTTCGACTCGACCGACTACCCGAACGGCTTCGAGCGCTGGAAGGTGCTCGACGCCGCGCTCGTCGCCGTCGCCGCCGCGCTGCTCCTCGTGGCGTTCGCCGGCCGCGTCGCCGACCGGCTCGCCTCCCGCCCGGTGCGCCTCGTGCTCGCCGCTGCCTCCCTCGCCGCGGCGGTCTGCATCGTGATCGGCATCCGCGACCAGGCATGGGCCGACGAGGGGGTCGCGATCGGGGCGGCGAAGGGGCCGGTCGTCGCGCTCCTCGCGCTTGCCGGCGCGGTGGGCGGCCTCGCGCTCGTCAGGCCGCCCGCGCCCGCGGCACGTGCCGGATGAAGCTCGGCAGGAGCGGCACGAGGAGCCTTCGCGTGTACTCCGCTCCGGCGCGGACGGCGAGGCCGCGGACGGGGTCCCACGAGAAGCCGTAGGCGCGGCGCAGGCGGTCGGGGAGGAGGCCGATCGTGGCGAAGTTGGCCCCCTTCAGCAGCGGGAGCGCGACTGTCGGCACCGGCGGGTTCATCACGATCTGCACGGAGAGCTCGCGCGCCTCGTCGCTGACGTGCAGCACGTCGCCGGTGAGCATCTCGTGCATGTAGGCGTCGAAGTCCTCGATCGTGTCTGGCATGTCCCTGTCGCGCAAACCGAACAGATTCGCGATCGTCTTGTAGTCCTGCCAGTAGGCGTCGCGCTCGTCGCGGCTCAGCGGGCCGACGTAGCGCTGGTAGACGAGCAGCGCGCTGTCGACGAGGCAGGCCAGGATCCACAGGAGGAGGTCCGGGTCGTCGGCGCGGTACTCGACACCGTCCACCTCGCCGCGCACGCGCCGGTGCATGGCGCGCACGCGCCGCGTCATCCGGTCGGCCTTCGCGCGCGAGCCGAAGGCGATCGTGTCCATCACCTCGGCGGTCCGCTCGAGGCGCTCGTACGGCGCGTCGAGCGACGTCGTGCTCGCGAAGAACCCGACGAACGCGACGGGGTGCGCGGCCTGCATGAGCAGCGCGCGGGGAGCGCTCAGCGCGACCGCCCACTCGCGGTGCACGCGTCGCAGCATCGAGTCGTCGGTGAAATATGACGGCGCGTCAGACACTGCCCTCAGAGTACGGGGCGACTACCCTCGGAGACCATGCCCGCCGCCGCCTACGCCGGAAAGGAATGCGTCTGCCAGTTCCGCCGCGGGATCTGCGACCAGACCTGCGTCCGCGACATGCTGGAGACGCCGTTCTACATCGCGTGCCTGCGGCTGAAGGGGCGCCGGTGCCTGGTCGTCGGCGGCGGCGAGATCGGCCTCGAGAAGGTCGAGGGGCTGCTGGCCTGCGACGGCGACGTGACGCTCGTCGCGCCGACCGCCATCCCGGCGCTCGAGGAGCTGGCGCGCGAGGGCTCGATCGCGTGGGAGCGGCGCGAGTATGCGGGCCCCGAGGACCTCGAGGGCACGTTCATCGTCATCGCGTGCACCGACGACACCGACGTGAACATCCGCATCTACGAGGACGCCGAGCGCCGCGCGATGCTCGTGAACATCGTCGACGTCCCGCCGCTGTGCAACTTCATCCTCCCGGCGATCGTGCGCACCGGCCCGCTGGCCATCGCGATCTCGACCGCCGGCGCCTCCCCCGCCCTGGCCAAGCGCATGAAGACCGAGGTCTCGCAGCTCTTCGGCGAGGAGTACGCCCGCCTCGCCGTGATGCTCAACGACGTCCGCGGGTGGGCCAAGGGGACGCTCCCGACCTACCAGGACCGCAAGGAGTTCTTCGAGGGGATCGTCAACGGCGACCCCGATCCGATCGAGCTCCTGCGCGCCGGCGACGAGCGAGCGGTGCTCGACCTCATCGCCGCCGCACAGCGCCCGCACCAGCCGGTCTAGTGCGCCGCGTCGGCCTCCCGCCGGCGCATGACCCTGTCGATCAGCAGGTACGCGATCGCGAACGGCAGGACCCCCGCCGTCGCGATGAAGCCCTGCGCGCCCAGGAAGAGCGGGCAGAGGAGGGACACGACGATGACGGTCCCGACGATCCAGTACGGCAAGAAGTCGATGGTGCTCATGGGAACGTCCGTTCCCCGTTAGCCTCACGCCGGTGAGTGACCTCACCCACATAGACGACCGCGGCCGCGCCACGATGGTCGACGTGGGCGCGAAGGACGTCACCGAACGGCGCGCCCGCGCTCGGGCGGTCGTCCGGATGAGCGCCGAGACGGCGCGTGCGGTGGAGCAAGGGGACGCGCCGAAGGGCGACGTCCTCGGCACCGCGCGGCTCGCCGGGATCATGGCGGCGAAGCGCACCGACGAGCTCATCCCGCTGTGCCACTCGCTGCCGCTCTCCTTCGTCGGCGTGGAGGCGGAGGTGGGCGAGGCCGAGGTCGTCCTGACGGCCGAGGCGCGCACGACCGCCCAGACCGGGGTCGAGATGGAGGCGCTGACCGCCGCGAGCGTCGCCGCCCTGACCGTCTACGACATGGTCAAGGGCCTGGAGAAGGGCGTCGAGATCGCCGAGGTCGTGCTGCTCGAGAAGACCGGGGGCAAGAGCGGGGACTGGCGCCGCGCGTGAGGACCGCCGTGCTGACCATCTCGACGCGGGTCTCGCGTCGTGAGGCCGAGGACGAGTCCGGGCCGCTGCTCGCCCACCTCGCCGAGGAGGCGGGCGCCGACGTCCAGGCGATGGAGGTCGTGCCCGACGACTTCAGCCTCATCGAGGACCGCCTGCACAAGTACGTCGACGACGACTTCGACCTGATCTTCACCACCGGCGGCACCGGCCTGACGCCGGACGACGTCACGCCCGAGGCCACGCGCGCCGTCGTTGACCGCGTCGCCCCCGGCTTCGCCGAGGCGATGCGCGCCGAGGCGCTGCGCCGCACGCCGATGGGCATCCTCACCCGCGGCGTGTCGGGCATCGCCGGCAACACGCTCATCGTCAACTTCCCGGGCAGCCCGAAGGCCGTGGGCGAGCTGTTCGGGGTCATCGCGCCGACGCTGCGCCATGTCGTCGACACGCTCCGCGGCAACAGCCGTCACTGAGGGGGACGGGGTGGGCGGCGGAGGGGCCGCGATCGAGCTCCACGACGTCTCGCGCCACTACGGCGAGCGGGTCGCGCTGGAGGGCCTGTCGCTGCGCGTCGAGCGGGGACAGACCCTCGTCGTGTTCGGTCCGAACGGCGCGGGGAAGTCGACGCTGCTGCGCATCCTCGCGACGCTGCTGCGCCCGCACGAGGGCACGGTCCTGGTGCTGGGGCGCGAGCTGCCGAAGGACGGCTGGGCGGTGCGCGGGGACGTCGGCTTCCTCGGCCACGAGCCGCTGCTCTACCGCGAGCTGACCGGGCGCGAGAACCTGCGCTTCCACGCGCGGCTGCACGACGTCGGCGAGGAGCGGATCGACGAGCTGCTGGCGGCGACGGGGCTGGAGCGGCGGGCCGACGAGCCCGTCCACGGGCTGAGCCGCGGGCTGGTCCAGCGCCTGGCGGTGTGCCGCGCCGTGCTCCACGACCCCGCGCTGCTGCTCCTCGACGAGCCGCGGGCGAACCTCGACCCCGGCAGCATCGAGCTCGTCGAGCCGCTGATCGGGCGGGCGAGCGGCCGTACGCGCGTCGTGACGAGCCACGACCCGCGCGGCGGGCTGGCCGAGGCCGACGTCGTCCTCGGACTGCGCGCCGGCCGCGCGGAGATCCTGGGCGACGCGGTGGGCGTCGAGGAGATCGGGGCGCTGTACCGGTGAGGCGCACGGTCGCGGCGCTGCTGCGCAAGGACCTCACGGCCGAGCGGCGCACGCTCGAGTCGATCCCCGCGATGACGCTCTTCACGGTCACGACGTTCGTCCTCTTCCACTTCGGGCTCGACCGCGACACGCTCGAGGGCGACCTCGCGTCCGGCGTCCTGTGGGTGACGCTCCTCTTCGCCGCCGTGCTCGGCCAGAACCGGCTCTTCGTCGCCGAGCACGAGCAGGGCGGCTTCGACGGCTTCCTGCTCGCGCCAGTCGACCGGACGGCGCTGTTCGTCGCCAAGGCGCTCGCGCTGTTCGCGTTCCTCTGCGTCGTCGAGGTGGTCGCTCTGCCCGCCTTCGCGATCCTCCTGCTCGGCCCCGGCCTGCTCGACCCGCTGCCGGGGCTGATCCTCACCCTGTTGCTCGCCAACGCCGGGATCGCCACGGTCGGGACGCTCGTCGCCGGCATCGCGATCCGCACCCGCGCGCGCGACCTCATCGGGCCGCTGCTGACCCTGCCGCTGCTCGTCCCCGTGATCCTCGCGGCCTCGGAGGCCACCGCGCCACTCCTCGCCGAAGGCGGCGCAGGTGGACCTCCCGCACGCTGGCTGGCGATCCTCGCCATCTATGATCTGACCATCGGCCTCGTCGCCTACGGGGTCTTCGACTTCCTCCTCGAGGACTGAACGATCTCCGCCTACGGAAAGGGCCTGCGGCCCCTCTCGATCGCCACCGCCGTCGTCCTCGTCGGCCTGGTCCTCCTTGCCGTGCTCTGGGCGCCGCGCGAGGCCACGCAGGGCAACATCCAGCGCATCTTCTACCTGCACGTGCCGCTCGCGATCGTGGCGCTGGGCGGGTTCGTCGCCGGCGGCTGGTTCGGCCTCCAGCACCTGCGCACGGGCGACCGCGGCCACGACCTGAAGTCGTACGTCGCGATCCACATGAGCCTCATCTTCGGCGTCGCCGCGCTCATCACCGGCTCGATCTGGGCGCGCGGCGAGTGGGGCCACTGGTGGCTGTGGGACGAGCCGACGCTCGTCTCGTTCCTCATCGTCTTCCTGCTCTACGCGACCTACCAGCCGCTGCGCTTCTCGATCGAGGATCCCGAGCGTCAGGCGCGCTACGCGGCCGTCTTCGCCGTCGTGGCCGGCGTCTTCGTGCCGCTGAACTTCATGGCCGTCCGCACGGCGACGGAGAAGACCCACCCCAAGACGCTGACCGCGGGCGGGATGCCGGCCGAGGTGTGGATCACGTTCCTCGTCGGGCTCGTCGCGATGACGCTGCTCTTCGTGACGCTGTGGAAGTACGAGATGGCGGCGAAGCACACGCGCTTCGAGATCAAGCGGCTGCGCCGCCGGCTGACCGGCGAGCGCGGGCCCGCCGCCGGCCGCAGCGCCGCCCCGCAGGTGACCGCCTGATGTCCCCCGGCGAGAAGTACCTGACGGCGGCCTACGTCGTCTTCCTGGCCATCGTCCTGATCTACGTCGTGATCATGGTCAAGCGGCTGGGCGGCCTGGAGCGCGACCTCGAGGAGCTGCGCGAGCTCGCCGCCGAGCGCGACGCGCGGCCCGAGGAGCGCGACGCCGCATGAGCGAGCTGATCCTCCTCGGCATCTCGCACAAGACCGCGCCGGTCGCGCTGCGCGAGCGCCTGGCCCTGACGGGCGGGCAGCTGCCCGACCTCCTCACGGCGCTGGTCGCGACCCCCGCGATCGACGAGGCCGTCGCGATCTCGACCTGCAACCGCACCGAGGTCTACCTCGTCGCCTCCGACGGGGTGAGCGGCGAGAGCGCCGCGCTGGGCGCGCTGGCCGAGCGCGCGGGCATCCGTCCGACCGAGCTCGCCGAGGTCATCTACTCGCCGCGCAACTGCGACGCCGCCCGCCAGCTCTTCCGCGTCACCGCGGGGCTCGAGTCGATGATCGTGGGCGAGTCCGAGGTGCAGGGCCAGGTCAAGCGCGCCTACGAGACCGCGCTCTCGGCGGGAACGACCGGCCCGCTCACGAACCGGCTCTTCACCGCGGCGCTCGCCGCGGGCAAGCGCGTCCGCGCGGAGACGGGGATCGGGCGCGGCGCCGCGTCGGTCTCCTCCGTCGCCGTCGACCTGGCGACCGAGGTGCTGGGCGACCTGGCCGGCCGGCCCGTCGTGATCATCGGGGCGGGCGAGACGAGCGAGCTGACCGCCCAGGCGCTGGCCGCCAAGGGCGTGACGACCATCTTCGTGGCCAACCGCCACGCCGCGCGGGCGCGGTCGCTGGCCGAGCGCTTCGGCGGGACGGTCCTGCCGCTCGACCGCCTGCCTGAGCAGCTCGAGCGCGCCGACGTCCTGCTCTGCGCGACCGCCTCGCCACACCCGATCGTCGAGCGCGAGGAGCTCGAGCTGGTCATGCGGGCGCGCGACGGCCGTCCGCTGCTCGTGCTCGACATCGCGGTGCCGCGCGACGTCGAGGCGTCGTGCGCGGACCTGCCGGGCGTGCGGCTCGTCGACATGGACGGCCTCCAGCGCGTCGCGGCGACGAACCTGCGCGGCCGCGAGGGCGAGGTCGTGCGCGGCGAGGAGATCGTCGAGGAGGAGATCGGGCGCTTCGCCTCGTGGATGGGGTCGCTCGACGTCCTGCCCACGGTGTCGGCGCTGCGCGCGCACGGCGAGGGGATCGTCGAGGGCGTGCTCGCCGAGAACGCGGCGCGCTGGGAGAGCGCATCGCCGCGCGACGTCGCGCGGGCCGAGGCGATCGCGCGCGCGGTGATGAGCCGGCTGCTGCACGAGCCGACGCTCCAGCTCAAGGAGCACGGCTCGCACGCGCGCCTCCAGCTCGCCCGCGAGCTGTTCGGCCTCGTCGACGCACCCAGCGCGGCGGACCCGGCGGAGGAGCCCGCCGAGGTGCGCGAGCTGCGCCGGCGCGCCCGGTGAGGATCGCCACCCGGGGCAGCGCGCTGGCGCTGGCCCAGGCGACGTGGGTGGCCGAGCGGCTCGATCCGCCGGCCGAGCTCGTCCCGATCGTGACGTCGGGCGACCGTCGCCGCGCGGTCGACGACAAGCGCGAGTGGGTGCTCGAGCTGGAGGAGGCGCTGCTGCGCGGCGACGCCGACCTCGCCGTCCACAGCGCGAAGGACGTGCCCGTCGAGCGGCCCGACGCGCTGGCCCTGGTCGCCGCCCCGCCCCGCGCCGACCCTCGCGACGCGCTGTGCGGCGCCGAGTCGCTCGACGCGCTGCCCGAGGGCGCGCGGGTGGGGACGTCGTCGCTGCGCCGCATCGCCCAGCTGCGCGCGCGGCGGCCGGACGTCGAGGTCGTCGAGGTGCGCGGCAACGTCGACACGCGGCTGCGCAAGCTGGCCGACGGGGAGGTGGACGCGCTGATCCTGGCCGCCGCGGGCCTCGAGCGGCTCGGCCGGCTCGGCGAGGCCGGCGCGCTGCTCGACTTCGTCCCCGCCGCGGGGCAGGGGACGCTGATGGTCGAGGCCCGCGCCGGCGACATCACGGCCCGCGAGGCGCTCGCCCACCTGCGCGACGAGCCGACGCAGCTCTCCCTCGCCACCGAGCGCGCGGTCGTCGCGGCGCTGGGAGCGGACTGCCGGAGCGCGGTCGGTGTGCACGCCGAAGGAACGCGGGTGCGCGCCTTCGTCGGCGCCGTCGACGGCTCGCGGTGGATCGCCGACGAGGTGGAGGGCGAGGAGGGCGCGGCCGAGCTCGCCTCGCGCCTGCTCGCGGTCGGGGCGCAGGAGCTGCTGCGGTGACGGGCGAGGCGCGCGGCTTCGTCTACCTCGTCGGGACCGGGCCAGGCGATCCCGGGCTGCTGACGGTGCGGGCGCTCGAGGTCATCGGGCGGGCCGACGTCGTGCTGTACGACAAGCTCATCCCGCGCGAGGCGCTCGCCGCCGCGCCGCCGGAGGCGGAGCTAATCGACGTCGGGAAGGTCGGGGGCGGGCCGCAGGTCCCGCAGGCGGAGACCGAGCGCCTGCTCCTCGAGCACGCCCGCGCGGGGCGCACCGTCGTGCGGCTGAAGGGCGGCGACCCGTTCGTCTTCGGCCGCGGGGGCGAGGAGGCGCGCGTGCTCCGCGCCGAGGGGATCCCCTACGAGGTCGTGCCCGGCGTCACCGCCGGCATCGCCGCGCCCGCGTACGCCGGCATCCCGGTGACCTTCCGCGGCGCGGCCAGCGCCGTCGCGTTCGTGACCGGCCACGAGGACCCGCAGAAGCCGGAGACCGCCATCGACTGGGACGCGCTGGCCCGCTTCCCGGGCACGCTCGTCTTCTACATGGGCGTCAGGCAGCTGCCGCGGATCGCCGAGCAGCTGATCGCGGCGGGGAGGCGCGCGGAGGAGCCCGCCGCCGTGGTGCAGGAGGGCACGCTGCCGAGCCAGCGGACGGTGGTCTCGACCCTGGCCCGACTGCCGGAGGACGCGGAGGGGGTCAAGGCCCCCGCGGTGACGGTGATCGGCGAGGTGGCCCGCCTCGGCGAGGAGCTCGCGTGGTTCGAGCGCCGGCCGCTCAGCGGGAAGTCGGTCGTGGTCACGCGCGCCCGCGCGCAGGCCAGCGCGCTGGCCGCCAGGCTCCGCGAGCTGGGCGCGACCGTCGTCGAGGCGCCCTCCATCCGCATCGAGCCGCTGCGCGCGACCGTGCCCGACCCGTCCGGGTTCGACCTCCTCTGCGTCACCAGCCCGAACGGCGCCGAGCGGCTGCTGGAGGAGGTCCGCGACGCCCGGGCGCTGGCCGGGCCGGCGATCGCCGCCATCGGCCCCGGCACGGCCCGCGCGCTGCGCGCCGGCGGCGTCGAGCCCGACATCGTGCCTGACCGCGCCGTCGCCGAGGGCCTCCTGGAGGCGCTGCGCGACGTGCCCGCGAAGACGGCTCTCGTCGTGCGCGCGGAGGAGGCGCGCGAGGTGCTCGACGAAGGGCTGCGCGAGCGGGGCGCCGAGGTCGAGGTCGTCGCGCTCTACCGGACCGTCGCCGAGCCGCTCGACGCGGCGACGCTCGACGCCGCGAACCGCGCCGACTACGTCACCTTCACGAGCGCCTCCTCGGTCCGGCACTTCCTCGCGGCGGCGGACGGCGTGCACGGCAGGGTCGTCTCGATCGGCCCCGCGACGAGCGAGGAGCTGCGCGCGCACGGGATCGAGCCCGGCGTCGAGGCCACGACGCACACGCCGGACGGCCTCGTCGAGGCGCTCATCGCCGACGCCGGAGGGCGCGGCGGCAGGTGATCGCGACCGACCCGACGCTGAGCAACTTCCACGTCGGGACGCGGACGCAGCCGAGCGGCCAGGGCGTCATCGTCGGCTACGCCGGGATCCTCGGCAACCGGCCGCAGAGCTTCGGCAACACCGTGGCCGTGTGGGACACGTGGAGCCCGATCCTCGATGGGCCCACCCCGACGCAGCCGCTGTGCACGGTCCCCGTCCCGCAGGACGAGCAGCCGTCCACCGTCGACGTCCCGTGGGGCTTCGGCCCCACGGACTACCTCATCTCCTACCAGGCCGGCGGGCCCTACACCACGATGTGCGCGACGCGCCGCCTGTCGCTCTCGATCGCGCTGATGTCGGAGCCGCCGAGCTCCGTCATGCTCGGCGTCGCCGCTCTCGACGCCCAGAGCGTGACGCTCACCTACAACGCGCTGCTCGGCTGCAAGCCGAAGAGCTGGGGTCACTGGGTCGGCGTGTGGACGGGGTTCCCCGCGCCCTACGCGCCGGGGGCGCCCGACGGGTGGGCCGCGATCGAAAGCGATCGCACCCAGGGCGTCGTCACCGTGACCGGCCTCGAGATCTATCCCACGCTCGACTACAGCGTCATCTACTTCATGGGACCGGTCGCCGACGGGGTTCCCGGCACCGCCCTGGGCGCGCTGCTCACGTTCACCGCGGGTGCCTGACTTGACACCCGCAGTGACCGAGATCTAGAGTCGTCAGGATCTGTCCAGCAGGACAGGAACACTTATTCGTCGCGGCTTACGCGACGGTCTAGGAGCGCGCAATGAGCGAGGAAACGCTGGCGGTCACCGGTGTGTCAGGCAGCACCGTCGAGATCAAGATCCCGGCGCCGGTGCAGCCGAACGGTGTCGCGGTCAACTACGTGACCTCGCAGGCGAACAAGCCGCTGACGTACGCCAACAACGTCTACGCCTGGAAGACGACGAGCAACGCCGTCCCGTGGGGGACGACGCCCGACGGCACCGTCGCGGTCGAGTCCGACTCGCCGGTCAGCACCCAGCTCCTCAAGTTCAGCTTCGCCGTGCAGCAGGACTACGTCGTCGGCTACGGAGTTGCCGCCGACCCGAACACGGTGTGCTCGACGGTCTACATCCCCGGCTCGAGCTACGACGACCCGACCACGTACGTGACGACCGACACGACGATCTCGATCAACTCGTTCGGGAACAACTACGTGCAGGTGAAGCTGGCCGGCCTCCAGGACTACTCGCCGTCCTCCAACAAGAACTGGGTCGGCGTCTGGCCGCTCGACCACGTGCCGTACTCGGGGGACCCGATCGCCAAGGCGGACGTCTCGCTCGGCTCGTCGGCGGGGCTGGTCTACATCCCCGGCGTGAAGGTCACCGTCGGCTCGGTCTACGCGGTCGGCTACTTCATGGCGGCCGGCACGGCGGGGAGAACCGCCCTGGGCGCCAGCGCGGTCTTCCGCACCTGAGGCGGCCGGCCGCCGCGACGCCGATCGCCTGAGCGACGCGGCGACCATGGTCACCTTCAAGCGCGTCGGGACGTCCGGTCTCTACGCGGCGGACAGCAATGGCGCGTCCGGGGGATGGGGCTTCGCCATCACCCGGGCGCTCGACCCGCCGGGGCTCCCGGACGGGCCGATCGCGCTCGCCGACGCGCTCACGCACCTGACGTGGCAGGGCAGCCTCGTCTCCGTGGCCGCCGGCCCGTTCCCCGGGTCCGACGGCGACCCGACGGCCTTCCTCGACAAGCTCGGGACGTTCGTCGAGAACGCCTCCGTCAGCGGGCAGGGCGCGATCGTGTTCCTGCCCGACGGCTCCGGCGACGTCCTCGCCGAGTCGACGTTCCGCACGTACGCGCTGCTCAACCGCTCGGCGCAGCAGATCACCACCGGGGGGATGCAGGCCGTCCTCGCCGGCGACGGCGCCATCGTCGTCCGGCTCGACCCGAACGCCACCCTCTCGGTCCCGGCCGAGGGCGACCGGATCGCCTTCGACCTCGACGACAGCCCTGCCGCGACGCTCATCGGCCCGTGCTCACCCGACGTCCAGGCGCCCCCGGCGAACCGGGCCGAGCTCCACGTCGGCGGCCCGGCCGGCGGCGCGCTGACCTTCCCGCTCACCGTCCTCCAGGCGTCGCTCGGCACCAAGGGCAACTGGGGCTTCCAGGTCCTGATCCCCAACGCCGCGCGCGCGGCCCCCGTCGCGGGGGGGTCGCCGCTCGACCACCTCGCAGCCTGGCTGCCGTTCGCCGACCACGGCGCGCCCGGCGCCGTGCTGGGCTTCACCGCGCAGGTCAACCCGGTCAACCCGCGCAATGCGATCGGCGCCGCCGCACGGACCGTCCTGCTCTTCGACGGGCCCGACGTCGCCCTCGCCTCGTACTACCGCACGAACTACGGCAAGACCGTGACGTTGACGCCGGTGACCGACCCCCCGGGCGAGCCGGCGGGCCTCGTCATCGACGACGGGTACGTCAACACGCCGACCCAGAACGGCCTGCGGCTCGCGCCGACGGGCGACTTCGCGATGGGGCTCGCCGGCGCGGCGGCGGGCACGCCGTACCAGCTCCTCTGCGGGCTCTCGGGCACCGAGACGATCGACTTCCTGCCCGCCGTGGGTGCGCAGGCCGGCACGCGCCTGCGCTTCGTCGAGAACCAGCCGGCGAACGTCCCGCAGTTCCCGCTGCAGGCCGCCTCCCCCGTCGGCCCGCCGATCCAGCCCGGCGTGAGCCTCTTCGACCCCACGTTCCTCACCTCGTGGGCGTCGGTGGTCGCGCCGCCCACCGATCCGCAGCGGCTCGCGCACTACACCGCGGCGCCGAAGGGGGCGGAGCTCTTCGGCGGCGGGACCGCCGCGCCCGCGGGCCTGCTGGGACCCATGGATCCGGGGATGAGCGTGCCCGGCGCCGTCGTCTACCCGCTGTTCCCCTACGCGGGGTTCACCCCGGGCGACGGCGCGCAGGACCTCACCGCCGACCAGCTCGAGCAGGTGTCGCGCGAGATCGTGAGCCCCACGCGCAAGGGGCAGATCGCGGCCGGCCCCGGAACCGCCACCGCGGCGTCGGCGCGCGTGAGCCTCTTCGCCGAGGCCGGCGGGGGCGGCGACGGCGACGCGCTCGTCAGCACGACGACGCCCACCGGCTTCATCACGGCCTACGGCGCGGGCGACGGCGCGTGGAAGCAGCTCCTGCTCGCGCAGGTCGGCAGCGGGTCGTCGGTGACGAGGCAGATGGGCTTCACCGGCCTCGACCCCGAGCTCCAGTCCGCCTTCCAGACCAGCGACCAGTTCCTCGTCGTGGCCAACGCGCAGCACCTCGGGCCGTTCGTCCCGGCGTCGCCCTCCGACGCCAGGCCGCTGTGGTTCATGCCGCCGGCGACGCCGCCGCCGGTCACGACGCCCGGGTTCTACAACACGATCAACATCGGCAGCTGGAACTTCGGCGCCGACACGGGCGCGAAGAACGCCTACGGCGACTACCACAGCGTGATGCTCGTCAAGGGCGTCAAGGGGAAGATCCTCGACGTCGACCCGAAGACCGGGCAGGCGCTGCCGACGAGCCTGCTGCGCAGCCCCGACAAGTGGACGATGCGCGACGTCTTCGCGACGCCGGACCCGCCGGACACCTCGCAGCTCGGGGTGCTCTCGGACTGGCTCGTCGAGTACTGCCTGGCCGCCTACGCGCAGCGCGACGATCCGTACTTCGAGAACTTCGCCGACGTCATCCAGGACCCGGACTGGACGGGCGTGCTGATCCTCAAGGCGACGATCAAGGACGTCCCGCCGGAGCTGGCCGGGATCCTCGCCGGGGTCGACGACCCCGCCGACTTCTACGCCCACCACATCGGGATCGAGATCGGTCAGATCGACGGCACGAAGGTCCAGCAGACGGACACGACCTCGATGTTCGGGCTGGTCCACTACGTCGACCCGCGCTACGACGACACCCTGGACCCGCATCCGATCGCGCCGAGCGACCTCGACGCTCCCTACGACTTCACGCTCCTCACGCTCAAGGCGCTGTTCGAGAACTCGGCGATCAAGAAGTTCGACAGCCTCGCCCAGACCGTGCTCAACCGCGTCTTCGGCAGCGTGGTGACGGCGATGGTGGACGAGAAGCCCACCGGCCCCGAGACGAACATGTACAACGCCGTACTGCTCGAGGGCGGCGTGCAGCGCAACGGCGACGCCGTCGTCTACAGCCTCGCCTCGCGCTGGCCGAACCGGTTCTCGCTCGCCAACGACGTGCTCACGAGCGTGGAGGTCGACACCGCGCAGATGTCGACGCGCGACGACGGCACGAAGAGCGGCCAGGTCGTCTCGTGGATCGCGATGAGCGGGTTCATGAACTTCGCACTCGTCCCCGCCACCGACAAGCTCCCGCAGTTCGACGTCTTCTCGTTCGGGCCCGACGACGCCACGACCCTGCGCCAGGGCCTGCTGTTCGACGGGCTCGGCCTGCGGATCACGATCCCGCGCGGCGGGTCGCCGGCCCTCGCCCTGGTCGAGGACGAGATCGCCTTCAGCACCTCGGCCAGCCACGCGCGCGGCGAGAGCCTCTTCAAGAGCTTCCAGCTCGAGCTGCTGACGCTCGTGTCCGGCGACGCCGGCTCCGGCGCGACGGCGAAGAGCGACCCGGCGAGCCTCGGCTACCTCCCGGCCGTGACCGAGTACGGCCTGCGCGGCGTCGGCGACGGCGGCTGGCACGGGCTGACCTTCAAGCTGAGCCTCGGCACCCCGGGCGCGCTGGCCGGCAAGGTCAACCTCGACTCGACGCTGCTCGTGGCGTGGGCCGACGCGGGCGGCGGCGCCGCCGACGGGGCGACGGACCTCCCGGCGTTCGTCGGCGTCGCGCTTCCGGGCGCCGGGCCGGGCGGCGACCTCTTCAGCCTCCAGACCGTCATCAAGCTGTCGATCGGCCTCATCCAGCTGATGTACGTGGCGCCTTCCGCCGGCCCGCCGGCGACGACGGGCGGCTTCGTCCTCGTCCTCAACGAGCTCGCGCTGAAGCTGTTCGGGCTGCTCAAGATCCCGCCGAGCGGCAACACGGCGTTCCTGCTCTTCGGCGGCGGCGACGTGACGGACGCCACCGGCCTCGGCTGGTTCGCCGTCTACAACAAGGCGAAGGCCGACAAGCCGGACACCCCGCCGGCCCTCGCGCGGACGAGCGGGGCCTGACGTGAGCCTCCTGTCGAGCTGCTTCCCCTGGCTGTGCGGCGCGGTCGCCGACGAGAACGACGACGCGTTCGACGCC
>DASVRH010000352.1:0-12911 GCA_036388715.1 Solirubrobacteraceae bacterium
CGCCCGCTGATGCCGTTGTTCGGACCCTAGGAAGCCGAGAGCTTCGGCGAGACCCAGGGAGCCTCGACCCGAGCCGACAGCACGTCGACGAGCCCATCGATCGGGAGCCGCTCCTGCGCGAGCGAGTCGCGCTCGCGAACCGTCACCGTGTCGTCCTCGAGGGTCTGGTCGTCGACCGTGAACGCGAACGGCGTGCCGATCTCGTCCTGGCGGCGGTAGCGCTTGCCGATCGAGCCGCCCTCGTCGTACTCCGTCTGCACGCGGGCCTTCAGCGCGTCATAGATCTCGCGGGCCAGCTCGGGCTGGCCGTCCTTCTTGACCAGCGGCAGCACGGCGACCTTCACGGGCGCCAGGCGCGGGTGGAGCTTCAGGACGGTGCGCTGCTCGCCCTCCACCTCCTCCTCGTCGTAGGCGTCGACGAGGAAGGCGAGCGTCGCGCGGTCGGCGCCGGCGGCGGGCTCGATCACGTGCGGGACGTAGCGCTCGCCGGTCCCCTGGTCGAAGTACTCCAGCTTGTCGCCGGAATGCTCGGCGTGGGCCTTGAGGTCGAAGTCCGTGCGGTTGGCGATGCCCTCGAGCTCGCTCCACCCGATGGGGAAGAGGTACTCCACGTCCGCGGTGCCGGACGAGTAGTGGCTCAGTTCGTCGGGGTCGTGCTCGCGGAGCATCAGGTGGTCGGGGCGGATCCCCAGCTCCTCGTACCAGCGCCGGCGCTCGTCCTTCCAGAACTCGTACCACTGCGCCCCCTCGGCGGGCGGGACGAAGAACTCCATCTCCCTCTGCTCGAACTCACGGGTCCTGAAGATGAAGTTGCCGGGCGTGATCTCGTTGCGGAACGACTTGCCGACCTGCGCGATGCCGAACGGCGGCTTCTTGCGGCTGAACTGCAGGACGTTCTTGAAGTTGATGAAGATGCCCTGGGCCGTCTCGGGGCGCAGGTAGGCGACCGACGACGTGTCCTTCACCGGGCCCACGTTCGTCTCGAACATGAGGTTGAACTCGCGGGCCTCGGTCAGCTCGCACTGCTCGGCCTCGCCCGGGTGCCTGGACGGCTTCTGCGGGCACTGGAGGTCGCTCAGGTGATCGGCGCGGAAGCGCTGGCCGCAGGTCTTGCAGTCGACCATCGGGTCGCTGAAGCCGCCGACGTGGCCGCTGGCCTCCCACACCCGCGGGTGCTGGAGGATGGCGCTGTCGAGGGCGACGATGTCGTCGCGCTCCTGCAGCATCGCCCGCCACCACTCGTTCTTGACGTTCGTCTTGAGCAGCACGCCGTAGTGGCCGTAGTCGTAGGTCGAGCCGATGCCCCCGTAGATCTCGGAGCTCGGGAAGATGAAGCCGCGGCGCTTGCAGAGCGCGACGATCTTGTCCATGGTCACGGTGTCGGTGCTGCTCATGTGACGGCTGATCGTAGACTGCCGTCCCGCGATGCCGATCTACGAGTACCGGCGACCCGACGGATCGACGTTCGAGGTCATGCAGAAGTTCAGCGACGATCCGCTGACGGCCGACCCTGAGACCGGCGTCCCGGTCGAGCGCGTCTTCCGCCCGCCCGCGATCCACTTCAAGGGCAAGGGCTTCCACAACACCGACTACGGGACGCGCAAGCGCAACCGCGAGAAGTCGGAGTCCTCGTCGTCCGACGGCTCGTCGTCGTCCTCGGAGTCGAAGTCGTCGTCGGAGAAGGGGTCGGAGTCCAAGTCCGACTCCAAGCCGGCCGCCTCCTCCTCCTCGGATTAACGGCGAAAGCCGGCGGCGAGTCCCGCAACTCGCCCCCGGCTTCCGCACCTCCCCTGTTTGCCCGCCCCTGTGGAGAAGCTCTTGCTCCTCCCAACGCGGGCCGCGATCGTTTCTTGCGCCTAACCGTCGAGGAACTTCTCGACGCGCCGGCGCTTGAGGTCCTCGGGGACCTCGCCGCTGATCGTGCCGAGCACGACCGACTCCGGCGTGCCGCGCACCGACAGGTTCGCGAAGACGCTCATCAGCGTCGGGCCGCTCATGTCACTGCGCAGCGTCTTGGGCGCCTGCCAGGCGATCCACGGGCCGCGCAGGAAGCCGTGGACGCCCATGACGCGGCCCTTCATGGCGCCGACGATCTTCTGCTGGCGGGCGGCGCGGTCGAGGTCGGTCTCGGTCGTGACGCAGTCGTTCTTGCGCACGCGCGCGAGGGCGAGCGCCTTCTTGCCCGTCAGGTGGACCTCCTCGTTCTTCGGGATCCGCAGCGTCACGCCGCCGTTGCGCGCGCCCCCGTTGACCTTCGCGCGGACGCAGCCGCCCTTGTAGTCGATGCCGCCCATGGCGTCGATCAGCTCGGGGAACTCGCCGAAGCTGACCTCGATGACGTGGTTGATCTCGATGCCGAGGTAGTTCTTGATCGTCTTGACCGCGAGGCCGGCGCCGCCGATGGCGTAGGCGGCGTTGATCTTCTGGCGCCCGCCGCCGGGGATGTCGACGATCGTGTCGCGGGCGATGCTCAGGCGGCTGTTCGCGCCGCCGCCGATGCGCAGGAGCAGGATCGAGTCGCTGCGGCCGTTGCCGCTGGTCGACGAGCCGGGCTCGTCGGTGTCCTCGCTGCGGGTGTCGGAGCCGAGGACGAGGATGTTCGACTCGCCGGCCAGGGGGAACGGGCCGGGGTCGAGCGCGCTCTCGGTCTCGTCGCTGATCTTGCCCTGCTCGATCTGCGCGCTGACGAGGAAGACGAGGAGGCTGAGCAGGATCCAGCCGGCGATCGCCAGCGCCAGCCACTTGACGACGCGCTTCCAGGTGATCGGCCTTCTCGTGCCCGGGGCCCGCGGCGCCTTCGCCCGCCGCCACGTCCCTCCGCGCCCTCCTCGGAGGAGACCCTTCCCGGGCGGCGGGGCCCCCGCCTCGCGCCGCGGCGCGACCGTCGATCCGTCCCCCTTCCGGCCGCGGAAGCGGTCGAGCAGCGACGGGCGGCTGCGGTACTTCGTGTACTTGGGAGGGGGCTCGGGACCGGCCATGACGGCGGTCTATAGTGGCAGCGCGATGCCCGCGGGCTGCGTGATCGGGGTCGACCTCGGTGGCACGAAGCTGCTCGCCGGGGTGGTCGGCCGCGACCTCGCGGTGCACCATCGCGCCACGCGGCGCTCGCGCGCGTCGGACACCGAGGCGCTGATCGAGCAGCTCGTCGCGTCGATCGTCGAGGTCCGCGACGCGGCGGAGTCCGAGCTGCTCGCCGTGGGCGTGGGCGTGCCCGCGCTGATGGACCTGCAGCGGGGCGTCGCGGGGTTCTGTGTTCACCTGCCGCTGTCGGGCGTGCCGGTGCGCGACCTGCTCGCCGAGCGCCTGGGCGTGCCCGTCTTCGTCGCGAACGACGCGACGCTGGCGATGCTCGTCGAGCACCGCTTCGGCGCCTGCCGCGACGTCGCGGATGCGGTGCTGCTGACGCTGGGGACCGGCATCGGCGGGGGGATCGTCGCCAACGGGTCGCTCGTGCACGGCGCGGTCGGGTCCGCCGGCGAGCCGGGGCACATGGTCGTCGACCTCGACGGGCCGCCGTGCGCGTGCGGCGGGACCGGGTGCCTGGAGACGCTCGCCTCCGGCTCGGCCCTGGGGCGCGAGGGGGCGCGGGTGGCGCGCGCCGCCACGGAGTCGGCGCTCGGGGCGGCGCTGGCGGGCGGGCGCGAGATCACCGGCGCGCTGGTCACCGAGCTGGCGCACGACGGCGACCGTGCCGCGCGCGACGTCGTCGCGCTGATCGGGATGCGGCTCGGGGTCGGGATCGCCGGTCTCGTCAACCTGCTGAACCCGTCGGTGGTGGTGGTCGGCGGGGGCATGATCGCGGCGGGCGACCTCCTGCTCGACCCGGCGCGGTCCGTCGTGCGCGAGCGGGCGCTGGCACCGTCGCGGGACGTCGTGTCGGTCGTCCCCGCGCACTTCGGCGAGGAGTCGGGGATGCTCGGCGCGGCGCTGTTCGCGCTCGACGGGCTCGGCGCGTCGGCGGCGGCGGCATGAGCGGCGGGGGGCTGGTCGTCTGCCCGACGCCGATCGGGAACCTCGGCGACGTGACGTTGCGCGCGCTCGACGTCCTTCGCGAGGCCGACGTCGTCGCGTGCGAGGACACACGCCACACCGGCCGGTTGCTCGCGGCGCACTCGGTCCGCGCCCGGTCGCTGGTGTCGTACCACGAGCACAACGAGACGTCCCGCACCCCATCGCTGGTCTCGCAGATGCAGTCGGGTTCGGTAGTCGCCCTGGTCACCGATGCCGGGATGCCGTCGGTGAGCGACCCGGGGTACGTGCTGATCCGGGCGGCCGTCGAACAGGGTCTTCGCGTCGAGGTCCTCCCCGGCGCGTCGGCGCCGGTGGTGGCCGTCGTGCTCTCCGGCCTGCCCGCCGATCGGTGGCGCTTCGTCGGCTTCCTCCCGCGGAAAGCGGCCGACCTCGCCGCGGTCTTCGCCTCTCCCGAGACGACCGTCGCCTTCGAGTCGCCGCGCCGGCTCGTCGCGACGCTCTCGGCGCTCGTCGACGTCGATCCATCGCGGCCCGTCGCGGTCTGCCGGGAGCTGACGAAGGTGCACGAGGAGGTCGTCCGCGGCGACGCCGCCTCCGTGGCCGCGCACTTCGCGTCGGCCGATCCGCGGGGCGAGATCGTGGTGGTGATCGGCGCGGCGCCCGCGGCGTCCACCGACGTGCCGCCGGCCGTCGACGCCCTTGCCGCGCTCGTCGAGGCGGGAGCGAAGCCGCGGCCGGCCGCGAAGGTCGTCGCGGAGCTGACCGGCGTCGCCGCCAACAAGCTCTACGCCGAGCTGCAGTCCCGCCGCTGACCCCGCGCCCCTCCGCGGCGCCCCCGCGCGCCTCCGCGGCGCCCCTGCGCGCGCGTCCGCGGCGCCCTACGGCGTCCCGAGCCTCTCGTCGAGCTCCTCCTCGATCCTCCGCTCGAGCTGACGGACGTCGCGGTCGAAGTCGCGCTGGACGACGTCCACCTGGTCCTCGAGCTCGCCGTCGAGGCTGTCGCCGAACGTCTGGAGCATGAGGGCGAACCCGCCGAGCGTCACGCCGACCGCGATGACGAGCGCGGCGAGCATCGCGGGCAGCGGTGACCGGCGGCGGTACGCGCGGCGGCAGTGGGGACAACGCGCCTCGCTGGTGCGGGCGATCGTCGAGCAGTGAGGGCAGACGCGATCCATCGCGCGCACGTTGTCACGTCTCTGCGCAGGTCGTGTGCCGATTCGCGCGCAGCCGCCCACCACGGCGCGCCCACCCGCGAGCTTCTCGCCCATGCCCCTCCTCGCCCTCCTGCTCGTGCTCGTCCTCGCGCCCCCGGCGCACGCGGCCGACCGCTGGCGGTGGCCCGTCCGCGGAGACGTCCTGACCCCGTTCCACCTCGCCGCGAACCGGTTCGCGCCCGGTCAGCACCGCGGGATCGACATCGCCGCCCGCGCCGGCGCGCCGGTCGTGAGCGCCTGCCCCGGCCGGGTCCACTTCGCGGGAACGCTGCCCGGCCGCGGCCGCGCGGTCAGCGTCCTCTGCGGCGAGCTCGTCGCCACCTACCTCGAGCTGGGGCGGACGGCCGTCGAGCGGGGCGCGCGCGTCGCCGCCGGAGATCTGGTCGGCACCGTCGCGGCCTCCCACCTCCAGCTCGGCGCCCGTCGTGCCGCCGACCCGAACGGCTACGTCGACCCGCTGACCCTCCTGCGCCCCGACGACCCCCACCCACCCCCGCTGGGCGCCGCGCCGCGAGGGAGGGGAAGAGGGGCGCGTGCCCGCGCGCGCCCGACGCCGCGGCTCGTCACGCCAGCGGCGAAGGGGAGGAAGGCGGCGGGCGCGAGGGACAGTGAGGCGCGCCCTCGCCCGGCGCCGTCCGCCGTGCCCGATGCAGCGGCGAGGCGAGCGGCCGAGCACGGCGTCCCTCTTGCGGCCTGGCTCGGCCTCGCCCTCCTCACCGCCGGGCTGCCCGTCGGCGCCGTCGTCCGCCGCCGCCGCCGCGCCCGATCCCTCCTCCTCGCGCTCGATGAAGGTTCGTGAGGCCATAGGGCGGAGTCGAACCCGCGCCCCGGTCGCGGGGGCGGTGGGCGGTAGCCTCAGCCGACCATGGCGTTCTACGTCACCACGCCCATCTTCTACGTCAACGCCGCGCCCCACCTGGGGCACGCGTACACGACGATCGCCGCCGACGTCATGGCCCGGCACATGCGCGCGCGGGGGGAGGACGTCTTCTTCCTCACGGGCACCGACGAGCACGGTGAGCCGGTCGCCAACGCGGCGGAGAAGGAGGGCGTCACGCCGCGCGAGCTGGCCGACCGCAACGCCGCGCGCTTCCAGGCGCTCATGCCGCAGCTGCACGCCTCCAACGACTTCTTCATCCGCACCTCCGACCCCGAGCACGAGAAGCGGGTGCAGGAGGTCCTCCAGCGCGTCCACGACAACGGCTTCGTCTACAAGGGCCTCTACGAGGGCTGGTACTGCCCCCGCTGCGCGGACTTCAAGTCGGAGTCCGAGATCGGGCCGGGCAACACGTGCCCGATCCACGACATCCCGCTCACGCGCGAGGAGGAGGAGAACTACTTCTTCGCGCTCTCGAAGTTCCAGGCCAGGCTCGAGGAGCTGCACGCGAGCGGGTTCGTGGAGCCGCGCAACCGCGCGAACGAGGCGAGCTCGTTCATCGGCCAGGGCCTCCAGGACGTCAGCCTCACGCGCGGGAAGCTGACCTGGGGCGTCCGCGTCCCGTGGGACGAGAGCCACGTCTTCTACGTCTGGTTCGACGCGCTCCTCAACTACTACACGGCGCTCGGGTTCGCGCGCGACGGCGAGGACCTGACCGACCGGTTCTGGGGCGCCCCCACGACGCACCTGATCGGCAAGGACATCCTCAAGTTCCACACGATCTACTGGCCCGCGCTGCTCATGGCGGCCGACATCGACCTGCCGAGCCGCGTCTTCATCCACGGCTTCCTGCTCGGCCACGACGGCCGCAAGATGTCGAAGTCCGACGGCAACGTCCTCGACCCGTTCGAGGTCATCGAGCGCTTCGGCACCGACGCCCTGCGCTACTACCTCATGCGCGACGTCGCGTTCGGCGAGGACGGCAGCGTCTCGATGGCCGGCGTCGAGCGCCGCTACGAGACCGAGCTCGCCAACGACCTCGGCAACCTCGCCAGCCGCACGATCGCGATGGTCCGCCGCTACCGCGACGGCGCGGTGCCCGCGGTGGAGGGAGAGGGGCTCACGCAGGGCGCCGCGGAGGAGGTCGCCGCCGCGATGGACCAGTGGCGCATCTCCGACGCCCTCGACGCGATCTGGCAGCGCGTCCGCCGCCTGAACGCGTACGTCGAGGAGCAGGCGCCGTGGAAGCTCGCCAAGGACGAGGACCGGGCGGCCGACCTCGACCGCGCGCTCGTCACCCTGATCGACGGGCTGCGGGACCTCGCGACGCTGCTCGCGCCGTTCATGCCCGAGACGATGGGCCGGCTGGCCGCGGCCGTGGAGGGGGACCGGCTGGAGGCGATCGAGCCGCTCTTCCCGAAGCGCGAGCCGGCGCGCGAAGACGCGGCGTGATCGACAGCCACACGCATCTCGACAGCTGCGCCCCCGACGACGCGGACCTCGTCGCCGAGGCCGCACGTGAGGGCGTGAACCGCATTCTCACGGTCGGGACCGACGGCGCCTCGTGCCGCGCCGCGCTGCAGGCCGCCGAGCGCTTCCCCCAGGTCTACGCCGCCATCGGCCGCCACCCGAACAGCGCCACCGGGTTCGACGACAACGACCTCGCCGAGCTGGAGGCCCTCGCCGCCCACGAGCGCTGCCGCGCGATCGGCGAGACCGGCCTCGACTTCTATCGCGACCACGCGACGCCGGAGGACCAGCAGCGCGCGTTCGAGGCGCAGATCGAGCTCGCGCGCTCCACCGGCAAGCCGCTCGTCATCCACACCCGCGCGGCGGAGGACCCGACGATCGAGACGCTCGCGAGCCGCGCGGACGGGGTCAAGGTCATCCTGCACTGCTTCTCGATGCCGACCCGGCTCGACGAGTGCCTCGAGCACGGTTGGTACGTGTCCTTCGCCGGCAACGTCACGTATCCGAAGGCCGCCGAGCTCGCCGACGCGGCGGCGAAGGTGCCGGACGACAGGATCCTGGTCGAGACCGACGCGCCCTACCTGACCCCCCAGGTCGTGCGCAAGGAGCGCAACCGGCCCGCCTTGGTCACCCACACCGCGCGCTTCGTCGCCGAGCGGCGCGGCACGTCGTACGAGGCGCTCGAGCAGTTGGTCGAGAGCAACGCGGCCGAGCTGTTCGGGTGGTGACGCAGCCCAGCCTCCGCCGGTTGAAGGCGTTCGGGATCCGGCCCAAGCACCCGCTGGGTCAGAACTTCCTGATCGACTCGAACATCCTCGGCGTCATCGAGCGCGAGGCGCGGCTCGCGCCCGAGGACGTCGTGCTCGAGGTCGGCGGCGGGCTCGGCGTGCTGTCCGAGCACCTGGCGCAGCGCTGCGCGCACGTGCACGTCGTCGAGATCGACCGCACGCTGGAGCCCGCGCTGCGCGACGCGCTCGACCCGCACGCCAACGCGACGATCCACTTCGAGGACGCGCTCACGCTCGACCTCGCCGCGCTCGGCCCGGCGCCGACGAAGGTCGTCGCCAACCTGCCGTACGGGATCGCCGCCACCGCGATCCTCCGCACCGTCGAGGAGCTGCCGACGGTCACGCGCTGGGTCGCCATGGTGCAGAAGGAGGTGGGCGAGCGCTTCGCCGCCGCGCCCGGCAGCGACGCGTACGGCGTCCCGAGCGTGCTCGCCCAGCTCGCGGCCGACGTCAGGGTGCTGCGCGCCGTCTCGCGCACCGTCTTCCATCCCGTGCCGAACGTCGACTCCGTGCTCGTCGGGCTGGAGCGGACCGGGCCGGCGGCGAGCGCGGAGCTGCGCCGGGTCGTCCAGGGCGCCTTCGCCCACCGGCGCAAGGCGCTGCCGCGGTCGCTGGAGATGGCGGGGGTGGCGAAGCGCGACGACGCGCGGGCGGCGCTGGAGCGGCTGGGGCTCGCCGTCGACGTCCGCGCCGAGAGGCTGGCGCCCGACGAGTTCCGTGCGTTGGCGAGCGAGCTGGCGCGATGAGAGAGGACGCACCGGCGAAGATCAACCTCTGCCTGTTCGTCGGCCCGGTCCGCGAGGACGGCCGCCACGAGCTGGTGAGCGTGATGGAGTCGATCAGCCTCTGCGACACCCTGCACCTGGAGCCGCTCCCCGAGGGAGATGACGAGGTCGTCTGCGAGGGCGTCGAGGACACGCTCGTCACCGGCGCGATCCGCGCCTTCCGCGAGACGACCGGGTGGGACGGCGGGCCGGTGCGGATCACGATCGAGAAGCGCATCCCCGTCGCGGCCGGCCTCGGCGGCGGCAGCGCGGACGCCGCGGCGGCGCTCAGGCTCCTCGCCCGCGCGAGCGGCCACGACGACCACGACGCCCTGCACGCGATCGCCACGACGCTCGGCAGCGACGTCCCCGGCCAGGTGCGACCCGGCCGGGTGCTGGCGACGGGCGCGGGGGAGACGATCGAGCGCCTCGACCCGCCGCGGCCCTACGGCGTGCTCGTGCTGCCCAGTCGCGAGCGGCTCTCGACGCCGGCCGTCTACGCGGAGGCCGACCGCCTCAGCCCGCCGACCCCGCGGTCGGCGGAGCAGCTCGCGGCCGCGCTCGCCGCGGTGCGCGCGACGACCGACCCGCCGCCGGTCAACGACCTCGAGGAGGCGGCGCGGAGCCTCGCGCCGTCGATCGACGCCGCGCTGGAGGCCGCGCGGGCGGCGGGGGCGAAGGCGGCGATGGTGGCGGGCTCCGGCCCCACCGTGCTCGGGTTCTTCGACGACCCGGAGGGGGCGGAGAGGGCCGCGGAGGAGATCCGCGGTGGGGCGGGGGGGCGCGCTGACGCGATCGCGGCGAGGCCGGTGGTGACGTGCGGCTAGTCCCCCTCGTCATCGCGGCCGCGCTGCTGGTGCTCCTCGTCCGCCAGTGGCGCAAGCTGAACTGGGCCTTCCGCGTCGCCGGCGTGGTCGTCATCGGGGCGTTCGCCGTGTACGGCTCGGGCGTCGTGGACCCGCCGAACGTCGAGGAGCTGCTGCTCGACGTCGGCGAGACGTTCGGGAAGTGGTCGTACCTGCTGGTCGGCGGCCTCGCGTTCCTGGAGACGGGCGCCTTCGTCGGCCTCGTCGCGCCGGGCGAGACGGCGGTCATCGCCGGCGGGGTCTTCGCCGGCCAGGGGAACCTCGAGCTCGCCGTCCTGCTCGCGCTCGTCTGGGCCTGCTGCGTCGCCGGCGACTCCGTCTCGTTCTGGCTCGGCCGCCGGCTCGGCCGCGGCTTCCTCCTGCGCCACGGCCCGCGGGTCAAGATCACCGAGGACCGCCTGCGCCAGGTCGAGGGGTTCTTCGAGCGCCGCGGCGGCATCACGATCCTGATCGGGCGCTTCATCGGCCTCGTCCGCGCGCTCGCGCCGTTCGTCGCGGGCGCCTCGAAGATGTCCTACGCCCGCTTCCTCCCCTACGACGTCGTCGGCTCGGGCCTGTGGGCGGCGACGTTCGTCCTGCTCGGCTACTTCTCGTGGCGCAACATCGACCGAGCCGCGGAGATCGCCTCGCGCGGCACGCTGGCGATCGGCTCGACGGTCACGCTCGTCGTCGCCCTCCTGCTCGCGCACCGCTTCCTGCGGACCTCCGAGCAGCGCGCGGCGGCTCGCCGCTGGCTGCGCGAGCGGCGCGGGAGGCCAGCCGTCGAGCCCACGCGTCACAATGAGGGCGAGTGAGCAACGAGGCGATCACCTACCTCGTCGGCGGCTGCTGCGCCGTCTTCGCGCTGGCCGCCTACAGCGCCTGGATCCTCGTCCCCGCGTGGACGGCGTACAGCCGGTGGTGGGAGCGGGCCGCGGCCGCGTTCCTCACGCTCTACGTGCTGGCCGCGATGGTCGGCGTGGGGCTGCTCGGCGGCGGCGCCGTCGTCTGGTTCTGGGACAGCATCACCGACTGAGCGGCCCGCTCGGTCTACCCTTTGTCGCGTGTCCACGCCGACGTCAGGGACGGCGGCGGGGCTCGATCTCGCGATCCTGGACCCCATCACCGAGGCCGTCGAGTCCGGCGCCGGCCTCCCCGAGGTCGTCCGGGCCGCCGCCAAGGCGCTGGACGCGAGCGTCGTCCTCGTCGACAGAGCGGGCCAGGTGCTCGCGGTCGCCGCACGCTCGCCGGCCGACGAGCGCTCGCTCATGGGCGACGCCGACGACGTCGACGTCCTCGAGCTGCGCGTCGCCGACCGCTCCGTCGGGCGGCTGCGGATGCGCGCGCGCACGCCGGTCAGCCCGACGCTGCTGCGGCTGGTCACGACGCTCGTCGCCTCCGAGGTCGAGCGCGTCCGCGCCCCCGAGCAGGCTTCGCGGGAGGCGATCGCCTCCTTCGTCCAGGGCGTCCTCGCGCGCGCCTTCCCGAGCCGCGAGGAGGTGCTGGCCCGCGGCCGCGAGGTCGGGCTCGACCTCGACGACGGCGCGACGGTCGTCGTTGCCCGCGCGCACGCGCACGTGGCCACCGACGACGGCTGGCGCCAGCGCGTGCTCGCCACGGCCGAGCGCGGGGCGCGGGCAGCGGTCCCCGGCGCCGTCGCCGCGCTGACCGACCGCGCGGATCAGGTGGGCGTCGAGGTCGTCGCGCTGGTCCCGGGCGGCGAGGCCGAGGGCGAGCGCGCGGCCGAGGGCGTGCTGCGCGAGCTGCGCGCCGGCCTGCAGGGCCACTCGTTCGCGCTCGGGCGCAGCCGCCGCGCCGCCGACCCCCTGCACCTCGACCGCGCGGGCAACGAGGCGCTGCTCGCGGCCAACGTCGCCGAGGGCGACGAGGACCGCCCGGTGCTCGCCTTCGAGGAGACGGGCGCCTACCGACTGCTGCTGCCGGCCATGAGCGAGGACCCCGCCGAGCTGCAGCGCTTCTACGCGGAGACGGTGGAGCCGCTCGTGGTCTACGACGAGCAGTACGCGACCGATCTGGTGCAGACGGTCGAGGCGTTCCTCGACGCCGACGGCAACGTCGCGGGCACCGCCGGCAAGCTCTTCACCCACCGCCACACGATCCGCTACCGGCTCGAGCGCGTGCGGGAGCTGACCGGCCTCGACGTGGCCTCCACCGACGGGCGCGAGAAGCTCTCGCTGGGCCTCAAGGCCATGCGCGTGCTGGGCATCGCGCACCGCGGCGGCCCGGCCACCGAGCCGCGCGGCCGGCGCTAGCGGTACCGCCGACGCGCCAGCTTCCTCGGCGGTCCGTCCAGAACCGCTCAACCGCGGTTTCGCCGGTTTTCAACGCGTCACCTCGGGGGTTGACCGCCAGTCATGGCGTGCCGATGCGACCAATGGATATGGATGTCCGGCCCCCCATCCGACCGACCACGTGGCTCGTCGCGGGCGTCGTCACGGCGCTGCTGTTGATCGGCAGCTCCGCGGCGCTCCTCGGCAGCCACATCCTCGGCAACGACGACTGGGGAAGCGACCACGCCCGCCGCGGCGGCTCCGTCATCCTCGCGCCCGACCAGCCCTCGGTGCGGCCGGAGCGTGCGGCCGCCCCCGTCCGCCGGGCCCAGCGTCGCACCGGCGGCGCCCTCGCCCAGGCCGAGCGGCCGCGGCGGCGCGGCAGCGCCCCGGCCCGGCCGGAGCGGCGCGACGGCGGCGCCGCTCCGGTCCGCGTGCGCGCCGACGACCTCGAGCCGCCCGCGCCGTCGGTCGTGCGCACGCTCCCCGGCGATGCCGACGGCGACGGCCTGAGCGACGCGCTGGAGCGCCGCATCGGCACCGACCCCGACGTCGCGGACACCGACGGGGACGCGCTGCCGGACGCGTGGGAGGAGCAGTACGGCCTCGACCCGCGCAGCGCGCGCGACGCGGACACCGACGTCGATGGCGACGGCCTGCTCAACCGCACGGAGTACCGCGTGAACTCGA
>DASVRH010000353.1:0-10074 GCA_036388715.1 Solirubrobacteraceae bacterium
GCGGCCCGCGCCGGCCGACCCCGCCGCGCGCCCCGGCCCGCCGCCGGCCGCCCGGCGCGTGGCTGGCCGAGCCGGTGCGGCGCGCGCTCGGCCCCGAGCTGCTGGCCGCGCTTCACCCGCGCGAGGACGTCGTGCTCGTCACCCCGGTCGCCGTGTGGGCCAGCCCGCAGGCTCTCCTCGCGGTGACCGACCGCCGCCTGCTCTGGCTGCTCGACGACGCGGTGACCGGGCGCGTGCGGTCGCTCGACCTCTCCGCCATCGACGGGGTGACGACGCGGATGGCGTGGCCGCGGCGCCGCCACGCGGTGCTGCGCGTCACGCGGCGCAACGGCCGCCGGCCGCTGACGTTCAGCGAGCTGCGGCCCGAGACCGCCGAGGCGATCGCCACCCACGTAGCCTCCCGGCCATGAGCGACGAGTTCCGCCACCGGCTGCGGGTCCGCTACGGGGAGTGCGACCCGCAGGGCGTCGTGTACTTCGCCAACTACCCGGCCTACGTCGACATCGGGATGACGGAGCTGTGGCGCGAGCGGATAGGGCCGTACAACGACATGGTCGAGGCGGGCAGCGACATGGTCGTCGCCGAGCTGACGCTGCGCTACCGCGGCTCGGCGGTGTTCGACGACGAGCTCGACGTGGTGATCGGCGTCGAGAAGCTGGGGGAGACGTCGCTCGTCTGCGCGTGGCGCATCGAGCGCGACGGGGACGTGCTCGTGGAGGGCTCGATCCGCCAGGTGTGCATCGACCCGGCGACGAAGTCGAAGAAGCCGCTGCCGCCGGACGTCCGCGCCGCGCTGGCATGAGCGTCGTCGCCACCCGCTACGTGACGCCGCTGCGCGAGGGCGGGTCGCTCCCCGGGCTGGTCGAGGCCGACGACGACGGCCTGTACGTCGTCAAGTTCCGCGGCGCGGGACAGGGCGCGCGAGCGCTGGTGGCCGAGGTGCTCGTGGGCGAGCTCGCGCGGTCGCTGGGGTTCCCCGTCCCCCGCTTGGAGGTCGTCGAGCTCGACGCCGCGCTGGGCGCCGCCGAGCCCGATCCCGAGATCCAGGACCTCATCAACGCCTCGGCGGGAACGAACCTCGCGGTCGACTTCCTGCCGGGCGCGCTGGCCTTCGACGCGTCGGCGGCGCGCGAGCTCGACCCGGCGTGGGCCGCCGGCGTCGTCTGGCTCGACGCGCTCGTGACGAACGTCGACCGCACGCCGCGCAACCCGAACCTGCTCGTCTGGCACGGTCGGACGTGGCTGATCGACCACGGCGCGGCGCTCTACCTCCAGCACGGCGCCGCCGACCTCCCGGCGCTGGCCGAGCGGCCGTTCCCGATGATCGCCGACCACGTGCTGCTGCCGTACGCGGGGTCGATCGCCGAGGCGCACTCGCGGCTCGCCGGCGTCGCGGGCGGCGCGCTCGCGCAGGCGGGCGAGGCCGTGCCCGCGGAGTGGCTGCCGGAGGGCGGCGTCGAGCCCTACCTCGAGTACCTCCGCCGTCGCCTGGAGTGGGGCGGGTTCGCGGAGGAGGCCGAGCGTGCCCGACCGTAGCCCGTTCCAGTACGCGCTCCTGCGCGTCGTTCCCAACCTCGAGCGCGGCGAGTACGTCAACGCGGGCGTCGTCGTCTTCTGCCGCCAGCTGAAGTTCCTCGAGGCGCGCGTGTCGCTCGACGAGGGCCGGCTGCTCGCGCTCGCGCCGGCGACCGACACCGCGCCCATCCGCGCGCGGCTGGAGGTGCTGTGCGCCGTGGCCGCCGGCGACGTCGAGGCCGGCGGCGCCGTCGCGCGACTCGACCCCTCCGAGCGCTTCCACTGGCTCGTGGCGCCGTCGTCGACGGCGATCCAGCCCGGCCCGGTGCACACCGGGCTGTGCGACGACCCGCGCGGACTGATGGACCGGCTGTTCAAGACGCTCGTCATGCCGCCGCTGGCGGCGATGCGGCGCGAGTACCTCGCGGCGTCGCTCTCGGAGGGCGAGCTGGAGGGGTCGTGGCTCGCGCAGTTCCGGCGCTGGTTCGGCGAGGCGGCCGGCGTGGTGGGGGAGCCGAACGCGCTCGTGCTCGCCACCGCGTCGGCGGAGGGCGCGCCCAGCGGTCGCGTGGTCCTGCTCAAGGGCGTCGACGAGCGCGGCTTCACCGTGTTCACGAACCGGAGGTCGCGCAAGGGCCGCGAGGCCGCCGAGAACCCGCGGGCGTGCCTCGTCTTCCCGTGGGTGGCGATGGAGCGCCAGGTCGTCGTGACGGGCTCGGTGGCCGAGGTCGACGACGCCGAGTCCGACGCGTACTTCGCGTCGCGCCCGCGCGGCGCGCAGCTCTCGGCGGCCTCCTCGCCGCAGTCGTCGGTGGTCGAGGGGCGCGACGAGCTGCTGCGCCTGCGCGCCGAGGCCGAGGCGGCGTTCCCCGAGGGCACGCCCGTCCCGCGCCCGCCGCACTGGGGCGGCCTGCGCGTCGCGCCCGACGCGGTCGAGTTCTGGCAGGGCCGCCCCGACCGCCTCCACGACCGGCTGCGCTTCCGCGCCGGAGACGGGGGATGGGTCGTGGAGCGCCTCGCGCCCTGACGGACCTCCGCCGCCCCCGCCGGCGTATGGGGGGCATGCGCGGACTGACCACCCTCGTCGCGGCCACCGTCGCCGCGGGCACGATCGCGACCGGGATCGCCGTCTCCGGCGGCGGGCCGCCGCCCACCGACCCGCCGGCGCCCGACCCGCACACCGTCGTCGCGCACGGCGTCGGGACCGTGCGCGTCGCCGAGCCGGCGAAGCGGACGAACGCGTCGGTCGAGCGGGCGGTCAGGGCCGCGCGACGCGACGCGATCCCGCGCGCCGTCGAGCGGGCGCGGGACGAGGCGCGCACGCTCGCCGAGGCGGCCGGGCTGAAGGTCAGCGAGCCGGTCGGCGTCGCCCGCGACGTCAGCCCGGTCGGCTGGTTCGACGAGGACACCGGCCGCTTCGGGGTCGGGCGCTGGTGCGGGCCGATCACGACGTACCGCCGCGGTCACCGCCGCGTCCACCACGGCTGCCACAAGCCGCCGCGGGTGACGGTGCGCGTGACGCTGACGCTCGCGGCCGCCTAGCGCGCGGCGGCCGACCAGGCCTCGCGCATCGGGCCGCGGTAGAAGACGAAGAGCAGCGGCGCGACCAGCAGCAGGACGGCCTCGTCGAGCGGGCCGGGGATCGGCAGGAGCGCGATCCCCGCGAGCCAGCGCAGCGGGCGCGGGATGCGGCCGTCGCGCACGATCAGCTTCGTGGCGCGGATGGAGCGGGCGACGAAGGAGCGCACGCCCCCAGGCTAGGCGGCGAGGCGCAGCGCGAGCACGCACACGTCGTCCGGATGCGCCACCTCGTCGGCGAGCGTCGTCGCCAGCATCTCCGGCGCGACCTCGCGCAGGCGGTCGACGTTGGCCAGCAGCTCGTCGAGCCCGGTGCGCAGCGGGCGGTCCGAGCGCTCGATGAGGCCGTCGGTGTAGAGCACGAGCGTCGCGCCGGGCGACAGCTGCAGCGCGGCCTCGGGCCGGTCGGTCCAGTGCATGTGGGCGTCGAGCGGCGGCGAGCGGCCCTCCCACGCGTACGACGCGCCGCCGTCCGCCTCGAGCACGACCGGCGGCGGATGGCCGGCGCACGCGTAGCGCATCGTTTGCAGGCGGACGTCGACCTCGGCGTAGGCGACGGTCGCCATCTGCCCGACCTCGTAGCGGCGCGAGAACTCCGACAGCGCCTCCAGCAGCGCGCCCGGCTCGAAGCCGGTGGACGCCAGCGCCCGCACCGCGCTGCGCAGCTGCCCCATCGTCGCCGCCGCGCCGAGCCCGCGGCCGACGACGTCGCCGACGACCACGCCGACCCGCTCCTCCGGCTCGAGCCAGAACGCGTCGTACCAGTCGCCGCCGACCTCGAGCCCCTTGACGCCCGGGCGGTAGGCGACGCCGAGGTCGAACGCCTCGCCCTCGGCGAGCGTGCCGGCGAGCAGGCTGCGCTGGAGCTCGAGCGCCACCTCCTGCTCGCGCCCGCGGGCGGAGACCAGCTCCTGCTCGTAGCGGCGCCGGTCGGTGGCGTCGAAGACGGTCGTGCGGATCGCGCGCGGCGCGCCGTCGGCGTCGCGGCGCACGACGGCGTTGACGAGCGCGGGCAGCCGGGTGCCGTCCGCGCGCAGCAGGTCGATGGCGATCGCCCGCACCGACCCCTGCATCCGCAACAGCGGCGCGTAGTGCGTCTCGTGGTAGATCCGTCCGCCGCCGGTCAGCAGGTCCTGGAAGCGGCGCGTGCCGACGAGGTCGCCGCGCGCATGGCCGGTCAGCTCCTCGAACGTCCGGTTGACGCGCAGGATCGTCCCGTCGAGCGCGGTCGTCAGGTAGCCGCAGGGGGCGGACTCGAAGAGATCCTCCGCGGACTCGTCGAGCAGCCCGTCCGGCCCGGTCACCCGGTCAGGAACTCCCTGATGGCCGCGACGGTCGCCTCGGGCGCGCTGAGGTTCGGGCAGTGGCCCGTCGCGTCGAGCAGGACGTAGCGGCTGTCCGGCAGCTGCTCGTGCACGTACTCGCCGACGGCGACCGGGGCGATCGCGTCGTCCGAGCACTGGAGGACGAGCGAGGGCGTGGGGACGCGCCGGAGGTCTTCGCGGTTGTCGGAGAGGAACGTCGCGCGCGCGAACGTGGCCGCGATCTCCGGGTCGGTGCGGCAGAAGCTGTTCGTGAGCTCGGTCCCCAGCTCGGGGCGGTCGGGGTTCCCCATGATCACCGGCGCCATCGCGCTCGACCAGCCGAGGTAGTTGGATTCCAGCGACTCGAGCAGCCCGTCGATGTCCTCGCGGCTGAACCCGCCGACGTAGCCGCCGTCGTCGTCGAGGTAGCGCGGGGAGGGCCCGACCAGCACGAGCCGCGCGAAACGGTCCGGCTGTCGTGTCGCGGCCAGCGCGCCGATCATCGCGCTGACCGAGTGGCCGACGTAGACGACGTCGCGCAGGTCGAGCTCTCCGCAGATCTCCAGCACGTCCTGCGTGTAGCCGTCCAGCGTGGAGTACTTGCGCTTGTCGAACGCGCTCGCGTCCGACCCGCCGTAGCCCACGTGGTCGAAGAGGACGATGCGGTACTCGTCGGCGAACTCCGGCCAGACGAACCGCCACATCGCCTGGTCGCAGCCGAAGCCGTGGGCGAAGAGCATCGGCCGGGCGGCCGCGTCGCCGTGGACCGTCACGTTGTTGCGCTGGACGGCGCTCACGGCGCGTCGTCGGCGACGTCGAGGAGGGCCATCATCCCGGTCAGCTCGAGGATCTGGACGACGCTCGGCTGCATCGCCTTGCGGACCCGGAGCCTCCGGCCCGCCGCGTCGGCCTCGCGCAGCGCCGCGTTGAGGGCGCGCACGCCGGCGGAGTCCATGAACGCGAGGTCGGAGAGGTCGACGGTGACGTCGCCGCTCGCCAGCCCCTCGCGGACCGCGGCGCCGAGCTGGTCGGCGTTGGCCAGGTCGAGCTCGCCGCCGACCGAGATCGCCGTCTCCCCGTCCGCGCCGCGAGCGGCGTCGATGACGAAGACGGGCGGCTCTGCTCCGTCGCTGGGCACGGGCGGCAGGGTACCCGCGGGGGCGCGGGGCGGGGTCAGAGCGGCTTGCGGAGCGTGACGAGGTCCTCGCGGAAGCCATGGCGCTCGTAGAAGCGCCGGGCGCCGGCGTTGGGCGCCGCCACCATCAGATCGACGGCGTCGACGCCGCGCTCCCTCGCGTCCGCCTCCACGGACTCCAAGAGCAGCGCTCCCACGCCCTGCGCCCGGGCGGCCTCGAGCACCACGAGGTCGACGACGGCCAGCAGGCTCGACGGCCACTGCCACGTGGGAGACGCGAACTCCTCGCGCTCGCACATCGCCAGGCCGATGACCCGGCCGTCGTCGACGGCGAGGTGCAGCGAGCCGCCCTCGGCGAGGATGTCGGCGTACATCTTGCGCCGGCGCTCCCACGAGTCGGCGGGCTCGCGCAGCGGGCCCCAGTGCTCGGTCACCGACCCGTGGTGCTCGCGCAGGGCGAGCCACAGGGGCTCCAGCTCGTCGATGCGGGAGGCGTCGCCCCGGACGATCTCGGTCACGGCCCGAGCGTACGAGGGACCGGCGGCGGGCGCACACCAGATTGCTGTCCGACAGATTCCGGGTACGCCAGCGTTTGGTGTCACTGATGCGCCATTCGCTCCACCCCGAACCACTGCACGTCTGTGCGGAGTGCCAGCGGCCGTTCGTCGTGCCGCTGAGCATCGTCGACCTCGTCGACGGCGATCGCGCGGTGGTCGAGCTGCACTGCACGAACTGCGGGCGGACCGTGCTGGGCGTGCACGACGACGCCGCCCTCGAGGCGCTCGACCTCGAGCTCGACAGCACGCTCGAGGAGATCCGCGAGGCGGCGGCCATCATGGCCCACGTCGACGACCTCGAGCGCATCGACACCTTCGCCGACGCGCTGCGCCGCGACCTCATCCTGCCCGAGGACTTCTAGCCGCCCGCCTCGCCCTTGCGGGCGAGCACGAGCGCGTAGGTCCGCAGCAGACGGTGCCGCGCCCGCACGACCGTGAGCCCGGCCTCGGCCACCAGCCGCTCGAGCCCGGCGGCCGGCCGGAAGCCGACGTGGCCGCGCTCGAAGCGGCGAAGGAGGGCGTCGACGCCGCGCATCGGCAGGGCGTCGGTGCAGACGTCGGCCAGGAGGAACCGGCCTCCGGGCGCGAGCACCCGCTCGACCTCCGCGACCGCCGCGGCGGGATCGGGGAAGTGGTGCAGCGCCGCCGTGCAGGCGACGACCGTGAACTCGCCGTCGGCGAACGGCAGGCGCTGCGCCGAGCCGAGGTGGAGGTCGACGTTCGCGCTGGCCGCCGCACGGGTGCGCGCGCGGTCGAGCATCCCGGGGGAGAGGTCGATCCCCGCGGCGCGGGTGACGTGCGGCGCGGCCGCGAGCACGAGGCGCCCTCCGCCGCAGGCGACGTCGAGGAACCGGTCGCCCGGCGTCAGGGCGAGGTCGTGGAGGGCGTGCGCGCGGGTCGTCCGCAGCAGGCGCGAGCGGTCGAACGCGGCGGCCCACCGGTCGAACGTGCGCCGCGAGGCCTCTTCCCGGCGATCGAGTCCGGGGGCGGTCACGATCGCCCCGCGGCGAGCCAGGTCCCGGGGCCGGCGCGCCCCTCCGCGATCGCCTTCAGGCCGGCCCTCCTGAACCCGCGGCGCAGGGCGCCGTGCGAGGTGTAGAAGGGCGTCCGGGGGCCGTCGGCCGCAACGACGAGCACGGTCCCGCCCTCGGCGAGCGCCGCGGCGACGTCGGCGAAGACGACGGGGCAGTTGAGATGCACGACGAGGTCGAACGGCCCTTGCCCGGCGACCGCCGCCGCGTCGCCCACCTCGAACCGGACGCGCTCCGTCGCCTTGGCACGCGCCCGCTCGATCATCTCGGGCGCGACGTCGACGCCCAGCACCTCCGCGCCCTCGAAGCGCCGCGCGAGCCACAGCGCCGCGGCGCCCGTCCCGGTGCCCACGTCGAGGATCCGCCGCGGGGCTGGGCCCTCGAGGCGCTCGACCCCGTCGGCGAGCGCGGCGAGGTGCTCGGTGTGGTGCGGCCGGACGCGCTCGTCCCACGTCGGGGCCGCGTTCTCGAACAGCCGCCGCATCGGGCCGCGAAGCACCCGCCAGGCGCCGGGGACCCTGGCAACGGCCTCGGTCATCGCCCGTCCGGCCAGGCGCATCGGGAGCGGCGGGCGCGAGCGGCGTGCTCCCGTCGGCTCGGTCTCCGTCTCTCGCCCCACGACGGCGCAACTGTACGGCCGACGTGGGTAGACGTGGCGCATGACGACTTCGGATGACATGGGCCGCGACGACATGCGACCGGGCGACGAGGCGCCTCCCGGCGCGCCGTCGGCGGGCGAGAACCTGTGCCGCAACTGCGGCGGATCGGGCAAGGTCGACGGCGCCGACTGCCCGGAATGCGAGGGAACCGGCATGGTGGAGGAGGCCGTCGGCGGGGCATGAGCGAGCGCAACGTGCTCGGCGGGCCGCTCGAGCCGTGCGGCGCCGATCCCGTGACCGGGTTCTTCCGCGACGGCTGTTGCCGCCCCGACCCGGGCGGGGTGGGCTCGCACCTGGTCTGCGCCGTGGTCACGGCCGAGTTCCTCGAGCACCAGCAGAGCATCGGCAACGACCTGTCCACGCCGATGCCCGCGTACGGGTTCCCGGGGCTCACGCCGGGCGACCGTTGGTGCGTCACCGTCGCGAACTGGCGCCGCGCCTACGAGGACGGCGCGGCGTCGTACGTCGTCCTCGCGGCGACCAGCGAGCACGCGCTCGACGTGGTGCCGATCGAGGCGCTGCACGAGTACGCGGTGGACGTGCCGACCGATCCCGGCGGCCTCGCGGGCTGAGCCGTGTCAGCCGCGGGCGTCGTCCTCCTCGTCGTCGGGCTGGGCGCCTTCTTCGCCGTGATGATCGCCGTCGTCATGCGCGCGAGCGCGCGCCGGGCGGGGCGGACGGAGGAGGAGCTGCGGGCGGAGCTCGGCGACGGCGTGCGGCGCATCGAGACGGCGCGCGGACTCGGGCTGCGCTCTGCCGGCCGCGGCCAGGTGCGCGGAACCGGCACGCTCGTCCTGACGTCCGACGAGCTGCGCTTCCGCCAGTGGGTGCCGCGGCGCGACACGCGGATCCCGCTGGCGGCGGTCACCGACGTGGGCAGCGAGCGGTGGTGGCTCGGCAAGACGGTCGGCCGGCCGCTCGTACGCGTCACCTGGCTGCCCGAGGGCGGCAAGGAGGACGCGATGGCCTGGCAGGTCCAGGACGCCGAGGCCTGGCTGGCCGAGCTGCGGCCGGCGGCCTAGCGCAGCGGCGCGGGGCAGGCCACGCAGACCGTGCTCTCGGGCGCGGCGCGCAGGCGGCGGGGATCGATCGCCTCGCCGCACGAGTCGCACGTCCCGTACGTGCCCTCCTCGAGCTTCTCCAGCGCCCGCTCGACGCGCTCCAGGCGCGCCTCGAGCCGCTTGGCCACGCCGATCTGGTTCAGCCGGTCGACGGCCTCGACCGTCCCGTCCCCGATCCGCTTGCCGAAGCTCAGGTTCGTCCCGCGCTCGGGCGTCGCCGAGAACCGGCCGAGGCGCTGCTGGAGATCGGCCTGCACCTCGCGCAGGGTCCGCTCGGCGAGGGGAAGGTCGACGTCGGTGGGCATGAGATCCGGTCTACCCGGTCACTGGCTCGGCAACGACGAGCCCGCGAAGAAGAAGAACCAGACCTCGAAGGCGAGCACGCCGAGCACGACGACGATGACGATCACCCGCTCGATCGGGCTGATGCCGTGGCGGCGCCGGGCCTCCTGCTCGCGCTCGCCGCGCATGCTCCGCAGCCACGGCGACGTGCGGCGGGCCTCGGGCGGCCGCCCGGTGAGCTCGTCGTAGCGCGCGCTGAGCCAGCTCACCGCCATCGTCAGCGCGATGCACGACGCCGCGAGCACGACGATGACGACGCCGACGGCGCCCATGCTCAGCCGGCTGCCGGCCGCGGCCTGCGACCCGACCCACACCGCCAGCAGCGGCGCGCCCGTCCAGATGTTGATGGCGGCGAGCGCGCTGGCGCTGACCAGCGCGGAGCGCTTCAGCCACAGGAGCCTCGGAGGGGGCGCGCCCTCGCCGCTCACGGGACCTCGCCGGTGCGGAAGATGCGGTGGACGAGGCCCGCGCTCGGGCGCGGCCTGCGGCGCAGCGTCGCCGCGTCGAAGGAGTACAGGCCGAACCTCGGCGCGAAGCCGTGAGCCCACTCGAAGTTGTCGACGAGCGACCAGTAGAGGTAGCCGCGGACCGAGGCGAGGCCGTCCCTCATCGCCCGGCGCAGCACGCGGAGGTGGTCGGCGACGTACGCGGCGCGCAGGTCGTCGTCGGCGTCGGCGAGGCCGTTCTCCGTGATCCACACCGGGCGGCCGTAGGACCCGGCGAGCGCGACCGCGCCGCGCAGGCCTTCCGGGTACACCTCGGTGCCGAACTCGGTGCACACCGCCGGGCACGCGGGGGCGCCCGGGTCGGCGGGCGTCCGGTAGAAGGTCGAGTAGGCGAAGTCCAGCAGCGGGATGCGCTGCGTGACCGGCCGCCCGAGCGCGGTCACGCG
>DASVRH010000354.1:0-13039 GCA_036388715.1 Solirubrobacteraceae bacterium
GCACCTCGGGTCGGTGCTGACCCCCGATCCCGACGTCATCGAGCCGCTGACCGCCCTGGCCGAGCGCTTCGCGCTCGCGGTCGTCAGCTCGAGCGCGCTCGAGCGCCTCGACGCCTGCTTCGAGGCGACCGGTCTCGCCGAGCTCTTCCCGCCCGCCGTGCGCTTCAGCGCCGAGGACTCGCTGCCCGTCCCGACCAGCAAGCCCGACCCGGCGGTCTACCTCCACGCCGGCGAGCGGCTCGGCGTCACGGGCGGCGAGGCGCTGGCGATCGAGGACTCGCCGACGGGCGCGCGGTCCGCCGTCGCGGCCGGGTTCCCGGTGGTCGGCAACGTCCTCTTCGTCCCGGACGGCGAGCGCGCGGAGCGCGAGGAGGCCCTTCGCGCCGCCGGCGTCGAGTCGATCGTGGAGTCGTGGGCCGAGCTCAGCCGCCGATGGCGCTCATCGAGCGCGCCGGCTGCACGAAGCCCGGCTCGTTGACGCGGTGCTTGAGCTCCTTGCGCCAGACGGCCTCGCGGACGATCCGCTCCAGCTCGTCGTCCGACGCGCCTGAGCGCAGCGGCCCGCGCAGGTCGGTCTCGTTGATGCTGAACAGGCAGGTCCGCAGCTTGCCCTCGGCGGTGAGGCGGATGCGGTTGCAGTCGCCGCAGAACGGCTCGGAGACGGGGTTGATGAACCCGATCCGGCCGCGCCCGTCGGCGAAGCGGTAGACGCGGGCCGTCGCGTGGGCGTCGCGCGGCTCGGGCTCGAGCGGGAAGACCTCGTGGATGGCGGCGCGGATCTCCTCGCCGGTCAGGACCTTGTCGATCTCCCACGCCCGGTCGGCGTCGAGCGGCATGAACTCGATGAAGCGCACCTCGTACGGGTGCTCGCGGGCGAAGTGCGCGAAGGGGACCACCTCGTCCTCGGTGAAGCCGCGCAGCGCGACGGCGTTGACCTTGATCGGGTGCGCCTCGGGGAACGCGGCGAGCGCCTCGAGGCCGGCGAGCACGCGCGGCAGAGCGTCGCGGCGCGTCATCTCGAAGAAGCGGTCGCGCTGCAGCGAGTCGATCGAGACGTTGAAGCGGTTGACGCCGGCGCGCACCAGCGCCTCGGCGTCGCGCTCGAGCAGGAAGCCGTTCGTGGTGACGGAGAGGTCGTCGACGAGCGGCGCGAGCTTCGCCGCGAGCGCCGGGAAGGCTCGTCTGACCAAGGGCTCGCCGCCGGTCAGACGCACGTCGCGGACGCCCATCGAGGCGAACAGCGCCACGAGCCGCTCGATCTCCTCGAACGACAGCACGGCCGAGCGGTCGAGCCACGGCAGGCCCTCGGCGGGCATGCAGTACTGGCAGCGGAAGTTGCAGCGGTCCGTGACCGAGAGGCGAAGATCGCCGATCGCGCGGCCGTGTCCGTCACGAAGCTGCTCGCGCTGCATCGCGGACAGCGTACCCTCCGCTGCCGTGCCCGCCCCGGGGAAGATGCTCGCCGCCGTGCTCAGCGCCGCCGCGCTGCTGTCCGCCTGCGGCGCCGACGACGAGGCCGACGTCCGCGACGCGCTCGCCCAGTTCGCCGACGCGACCGCGAAGAAGGACTACCAGCGCCTCTGCGACGAGCTGCTCTCGCCGGACCTCGTGGAACAGGTCCGGCGGGTCAACCTGCCGTGCGAGGTCGCGCTGCAGACGGGGTTCAAGGGCGTCGAGCAGCCGCGCCTCGAGGTGCGCAGCGTGAAGATCGACGGCGACAAGGCCAGCGCGCAGGTGCGCAGCACGGCGGCCAACCAGGAGCCGTCGCTCGACACCGTCGAGCTCGTGAAGGTCGACGACGAGTGGCGGATCGCCTCGCTCGCGTCGTAGTTGTCCGCCCGGGCCGCTCGTGCGTAGGGTCCTCACATGAACGGCAAGACGGTCTTCATCACCGGGGCCGCGCGGGGTATCGGCGCGGACGCGGCGCGGCGGCTGGCCGCGCGGGGCGCGAACGTGGCGCTCGTCGGGCTCGAGCCCGAGGAGCTCGAGCGGGTGGCGGCGGACTGCGGCGGCCGCGGGCTCGCGATCGAGGCCGACGTGACCGACCGTGCGGCCCTCCAGGCCGCCGTCACGCGGACGACGGAGCGCTTCGGCGGCATCGACGCGCTGTTCGCCAACGCCGGGATCGGCGTCGGCTGCCTGCTCGACCGCGTCGAGAGCGACGCCTTCGAGCGGGTGATCGAGGTCAACCTGCTCGGCACCTGGCGGACGGTGCACGCGTGCCTGCCCCAGATCGTCGAGCGGCGCGGCTACGTGCTCATCAACGCGTCGATGTCGCCGCTGGTCAACGCCTTCCCGCTCATGGGCTCGTACGTCGCGACGAAGGCCGCGGTCGAGGCGCTCGGCAACACGCTGCGCCTCGAGCTCAAGCACCGCGGCGTCGACGTGGGCGTCGCCTACTTCTCGTGGATCGGGACGGAGATGGTCAGGGGCGCCGACGACGAGCACCCGGCGTTCAAGCGCATCCGCGACGCGATGCAGGGGCCGCTGGGCAAGACGTACCCCGTCGAGCTCGCCGGCAAGGCCGTGGAGCGTGGGGTCGCGAAGCGCTCGCGCATCGTCGTGGGGCCGCGCTGGGTCCGCGCGATGCTGCCGCTCCGCGGCCTGCTGACGCGCCCGACGGAGATGCAGTTCGGCCCGCTGATGCCGGAGATCGAGCAGCTGATGGACGAGGAGCTGCGCGCGAAGGGCGACGCCGCGTACACGCCCGTCGGCGCGGGCGGCCGCGCCGCCGCCGAGGCGCGCCGTGGGGTGCCCGCCTAGGGAGCGCCGGCGCGCCACAACCGCCGAAGCGCCAACCGTCGCGCCCTCCCCGAGTTCCAGTGACCGGGGATCACGAACGAAGAGCGCCGTGGCGTGGGAGACGCGGCCCGAACCCGGAGCGGGGAGGGACGGCGAGTGACAGAGGGATGGAGATCGGTGCACGAGCTGGTGACGCTTGTGGCCAGGCGCGACGGCTGCACCGCGCGCCACAGCGAGCGGGTCACCGCGCTAGGGGTGCTCCTCGCGTCGGTCGTGAGCCCGGCGGACGCCGGGTGCCCGGAGATGCGCGCGGGCTTCCTGCTGCACGACGTCGGCAAGCTCGCCATCCCGGACGCGATCCTGCACAAGCCCGGCCGCCTCACGGCGACGGAGCTGCTGGTGATGCGGGCGCACTCACGCGCCGGCGCGCAGATGCTCGACGCGCTCGGGTACCCGGCGCGCACGGTCGAGGTCGTCCGCCATCACCACGAGCGCTGGGACGGCAAGGGCTACCCGTACGGGCTGGCGCGCGAGGAGATCCCGCTCTGGGCGCGCATCTTCGCGGTGGCCGACGCGATCGACGCCATGACGAGCGAGCGCCCGTACCGGTCGGCCGGGACGCTGGAGGACGCCGTCGTCGAGCTGTTCGCCGAGTCCGGGCGCCAGTTCGACCCGCTGTGCGTCGACGCCTTCTGCGCGCTCGACCGCGCCGAGGTCGAGGCCCTGCTCGAGCGCCCGCTCTACTCCGCGGCGGCGCGCAGCGTCGCCTCGAAGTCCGTGCGCGGGATCGGCCCGACGCACGGCGAGCCGGCGCCCGCCTGGCGGTAGCGGTCGATGCCGGCGCGGACGGCGTCGGCGTCGCCGGTCGCGGTCAGCACGCGCAGGAACTCGTCGGAGATGGCGGCCTGCATCGCCTCGGCGTCCCCGCCCTTCGCCGCCTCGTCGAAGCCGGCGATGTCGTCGCCGAAGCCCGAGCGCTCCAGCATCGCGCGGTAGAACGGCAGGCCGAAGTACGGCAGCAGGTCGCGGCGCATCGTCGCGTAGGCGGCGCCGAGGTCGTCGGTGACCGCCGAGGGCACGGCGGCGACGACGTCGAAGCCGTCGAGGCCCTTGCCCGCCTTCTCGCGCCCCTTGGTCACCTCGGGGACGACGACGTCGCGGATGTAGCTCGGGTTGCACAGCCACAGGATCACGCCGTCGGCGACCTCGCCGGCGAGCTGGAGCATCCGCGGCGACAGCCCGGCGACGTAGACGCGGACGTCCGGGCGCGGCTCGACCTGCAGGCGCATGCCCGTCCGCCACTTCTCGCCCTCCGGCGGGTCCTCGCCGCGGAGGATCGCGCGGACGATCGCGACGTACTCGCGCATCTCGCTGACGGGCTTGTCGATCGTCTGCCCGTGCCAGCCCTCGACGACCGGCCGGTGCGAGACGCCGAGCCCGAGGTTGAGCCGCCCGCCCGACAGCTCGTCGATCGTCCACGCCGTCTGGGCCATCGTCGCCGGCGTGCGCGTGTAGATCGGGACGACGCCGGTCCCGACGCGGATGCGCTCGGTCTGCGAGGCGTAGTGCGTGATCACCGTCAGCGACTCGCGCCCGGCGATGTGGGTGACGTACACCGCCTCGTAGCCGAGCTCCTCGGCCAGGCGGACGCGGGAGACGGCCTGCTCGAGCGAGCGACCGACGGAGACGAAGCAACCGAGGCTCATACGCCCGACGCTACCGCCCGCAGTCGCCGCGCGACGTCCGCCGCCCAGGCGTCCCCGGACTCCTCGACGACCTCGGCGCAGATCTCGACGTCGCGGGCGAGGCGGTCCAGCGGGAAGTCGCGTGCGGCGAGGACCCGGCCGAGCCACGCCACCTGGTCGGCCAGCGACGTCGTGCCCTTCGCGTCCAGGACCGCCCAGTGCAGGACGTACTGGTTGTCGTGGACGCACCACGCCTGGCCGGCGTCGCCGTAGCGCCCCTCCTCGTCGGGATACTCGGCGCGGTAGCGGCGGCAGACCTCCTGGGCCAGCGCGCGGACGTCGACCGTGGTGCCGTCGGGCGCGGTGGCCTCGAGCGGCGCGGCGGTGCCGCTGGGGGGTGCGAGACGGGGACGGGAGCGCGGCACTACTCGGCGACGACGTGCAGGTGCTCGAGCCGCTCGAGCTTGATCGCGGCGTCGAGGTCGGGGTCGATCCGGTCGTGGGAGACCTGGTGCTCGCGGCTGCGCATGTACTGCTTGAAGCAGTCGCGGTCGGTCCAGCGGCTGACCATGACCAGCTCGCCGGGGTCGCGGTCGGACTGCCAGACCTGGAGGTCGACGAAGCCGTCGAAGCCGTCGACGAGGCGAGCGCGGGCGCGGAAGGCGGTCACCAGCTCGTCGGCCCGCTCGGCGGGCACGCGGAGGCGGGAGAGCGACACGTACATCGGGGCAGCCTACGCGGAGCGCTCGAGTCGCGGCAGGGCCTTGGTCAGCGCCGTCCCGAGCGGCGTCAGCGCGTAGTGGTGCTCGACCGCCCCGCTGCCCAGGCGCACCTCGTCGAGCGCGATCAGCTCACCCTTGCTCAGCGCGCGGAAGTGGTACGCGCTCTCGCGCAGCGTGGCGCCGGGGCGGCGGCGGACGAACCCGCTCGGGCTCGTGGGCCCGTCATCGGCGAGCGAGAAGAGGATGTCGAGCCGTAGCGGATGCCCCGCGGCGCGCAGTGCGACCGCCACACGCGGGTCCGCACGGCGTCCTGCCATAATGATCATTGAGCGTACAGGAATCCTCCGCCGGGGGCGCAACCGCCCCCGGCGGGCCCTGCGCGCTACTTCGGGCTCGTCGCCATGTCGATGGCGTCTCCGCCCGACCAGACCTCGTAGGGGCTCGTCGTCGTGTTGGCCACGGTGCCGTTGCGGTCCGAGTCCTGGTTGCAGTCCCCGACCCGCGCACGGCGGCTCGTGATCCCGTTCGCCCGCGTCTCGAACTGCACCGCCGTCGTCGGGGCGTCGGTGAAGTCGGCCAGGAAGTAGCCGCCGTTCGGCGGCGACATGGTGGTGGGGACCGACGCGGTGAGCGGCACGGACTTCTGCCACACGATCGAGCCGGCGCTGCTGAGGCCCACGAGGGTCACCGCCGCCGGCCTGCCCCCGGCGTACGGCCGGTAGGCGCCCCAGGCGCGGAGGTTCGTGGGCGCCGTCGGGCTGGTCCGGTGCACGGTCAGCGGCATCCGCCACGCGCTCCACATCGGCTTGTGGGTCCCGTCGCGGAAGTTCAGCCCGGTGAACGTCGTGTCCCCGGTCGTGCCGGGCGCGTCGTTGAGCAGGTACTGGATGAGGCCGACGGTGCGTGGGTCGCGGTAGATGTTGTGCTCGAGGCAGTTCAGGTGCGCCGCGGCCATCGCGGGGTTGTTGGCGCGGATGGTGCCGCGCGCGTCCTTGCGCTCCGGGAGCGTGGCCGTCGCCGCGTACGTCTGGTTGTGGTGGACGCCGGACTCCGTGATCGCGAAGTACGACGGCACGTCGATGGTGGGAGCGGTGGGCGAGGGGTAGTTCCGGATCCGCGACCACGTCTTGCGCATGTCGCGCATGTAGACGAGGTTCTCCTCCGGCGAGTTCTCGTTGAGGTAGGTGTGGAACGTCACCGCCTCGGCGTCGACCTGGATGAGCGGGTCGGCGCAGTCGAGGTACTGCGGATCGGCGGTCGTCGGCTGCTGGTTGACCGGGTTGGCGGGGTCGTCGATGTTGACCGGGTAGCAGAAGGCGTCGCGCGTGAAGCGGAACACGTTGTCGCTCTGCTGGAGGTCGCCGAACCACAGGGGGGCGGTGATCTGCGGGAACTCGTCGCGGATGACCTTGCGCGCGTTGAACCACAGGTCGCGGAAGGCGAGCGCGCGGTCGCGCGACTGCACGCGCGCCTTCGTCGTCGCGTCGGAGATGGCGGGGTCGCTGATCTGGAGGAACTGCGGGTTGTTGGGCTCGTTCCAGGGCGAGATGCGGTTGACGAGGTCGCCGCGGGCGATGAGGTGCTTCATCAGCGCGCGCACCCAGTCGGCGTAGACGAGCTTGTTCGGGCGCCAGACGCACTGCGCGCCGGGGGCGCAGCGCGTGCCCGGGTCGTGCGAGGCCCAGCACGGGAAGCCGCTCGTCAGCTGGAGGATGATGCGCAGGCCCTTGCTCTTCGCCGTGTCGAGCTGGCTGTCGAGGCGCTTCCAGTCGTAGTTGGCGGGGTCCGACCACACCTTGGCCGGGCGGCCGCACGTCGTGCCGGTCCCGGCGCGGTCCTCGCGCTTGATCGTGTACCACCAGACGGCGTGCACGCGCATCGTCTGCGCGCCGAGCTCGTTGGCGGCCTGGGTGACGTTGGCGAACGGGTCGCCGGAGATGAAGTTGCCGTCGTCGTCCTTGCCGAACGCGAGCTGGCTGTCGATGCCGGCGCTGAGCGAGCCGTTGGCCAGGGCGGTGGACGGGACGAGCAGCAGGACGAGGGCGGCGAGCGCCAGGGCGAGGCGGGGCAACGGAGGGTCCTTTCCGGGGGCGGGAGGAGGCCGCCGGAACGGTAGCGCAAGCCTGAGCGATCAACGGCGGAGCATCACGAAGAGGATCGCGAGCATGAGCGCCATCGTGCCGAAGGTCAGCGCGACGCCGAGGTTGGCCGCGCCGAGCGCCGCGGAGAGGAGGGTGCCGGCCGCGAAGGCGGCGACGAGGAGCGCCAGCTCGCGGGCCATCAGCGCGCCGCCTCCGCGCGTGCCTCGAGCCGCTCGACGAGCGTCGCCACGTCGAGCGCCGGCTCCTGGTCGGCGAGGAAGCGCAGCGCCGCGCGGCGCCCGCCGAGGGCGCGCAGGCCGCGGTCGCCGTGCTCGGCCACGAAGTCGGCCAGCGCGCTCGTGCGCCGCGAGTCGGTGCGGCGGGCGGGCAGGTCGAGTCCCTCGCGGTGGGCGGCGAGCGCGGCGACGAGCTCGTCGATCCCGGTCGTCGGCGCGACGCTCGAGACGGCGACCACCGGCGTGTCGCGCGCGCCGAGCGAGCGCAGCGCGGCGCTGAGGTCGCGCCGTGCCCGCAGCGCCACGTCGCCGAGGTCGGCCTTCGTCACGACGAGCACGTCGGGCACCTCCATGATCCCCGCCTTGATGAACTGGAGCGCGTCGCCGCTGCCGGGCTGGACGATGACCGCGACGGTGTCGGCGACCTCGGCCACCTCGGTCTCGCTCTGGCCGACCCCGACCGTCTCGATCACCACGACGTCGTAGGCGGCGGCGAGGGCCTGCGCGGCCGCGCGCGTCGCGGGGGCGAGGCCGCCGAGGCGGCCGCCGGCCGCCGTCGAGCGGATCAGCACGCCCCGGTCGGCGGGGTCGAACTCGATGCGCGCGCGGTCGCCGAGCAGCGAGCCGCCGCTGCGCTTCGAGGACGGGTCGACGGCGAGCACCGCCACGGTCCGCCCGGCGTCGCGCCACGCGCGCACGAGCGCGCTGAGCAGCGACGACTTGCCCGCGCCGGGGGGGCCGGTGACGCCGATGACGTGCCCCGGCGCCTCCGCGCCCAGCGCCGCCGGCGACACCGCGCCGAGGAGGGCCGCGATCTCGTCGCCCTTCGCGCGGTTCTCGACGAGGTTCAGCGCGGCGGGCGCGGCCGACAGATCGCGATCGCGAAGGCGCGCGCCGAGCGACGCCCCTTCGCTCACGCTGACGCTTTCGCGCCCTCGCCGACGAGCCCGACGATGTCGTGCATGATCTTCGACAGGTCGAAGTCCTTGGGCGTGTAGACCGCCGCGACGCCCGCGGCCTTCAGCGGCTCGACGTCGGCCTCGGGGATGATCCCGCCGACGACGACCGGCGCGTCGACGCCCGCCTCGCGCAGCGCCTCGACGACGCTCGGGATCAGCTCGCGGTGCGAGCCGCTGAGGATCGACAGCCCGACGACGTGGACGCCCTCCTGCAGCGCGCTCGCGGCGATCTGGGCCGGCGTGAGCCGGATGCCCTCGTAGACGACGTCCATGCCCGCGTCGCGCGCGCGGACGGCGATCTGCTCCGCGCCGTTGGAGTGCCCGTCGAGGCCCGGCTTGCCGACGAGGATCTTCACGCGCCGGCCGAGCGCCTCGCTGACGCGCTCGACGTCCTCGCGGATCGCCTCGAGGTCGTCGCCGCCGGGCTCGCCCGAGGCCTCGCCGACGCCGGTCGGCGCGCGGTAGGAGCCGAAGACGTCGCGCAGCGCCTGCGCCCACTCGCCGGTGGTCACGCCGGCGCGCGCGGCGGCGATCGTCGCCTCCATGATGTTCTCGTCGCTGTCGGCCACGCGGCGCAGCTCGGCCAGGGCCTCCTCGACCTTGCCGGCGTCGCGCTTCGAGCGCCAGTCCTCGAGCGCCGCGCGCTGCTCGGCCTCGACGGCCGGGTCCACGACCAGGATCCCGCCCTCGGCGTCGGCGGTGAGCGGCGACGGCTCGGTCTCGGCGTACTTGTTCACGCCGACCAGCGTCTGCTCGCCGGACTCGATGCGGCGGATGCGCTCGCGGTGCGAGTCGACCAGCGCCGCCTTCATGTACGGCACCGCCTCGACCGCGCCGCCGTGCTCCTCGACGACCGCCATCTCCGCCTTCGCCCCCTCGACCAGCTCGGCGACGAGGCCGTCCATCACCTTCGAGCCCTCGAAGATGTCGGGGTACTCGAGCAGGTCGGTCTCGAAGGCGAGCACCTGCTGGATGCGCAGCGACCACTGCTGGTCCCACGGCCGCGGGAGGCCGAGCGCCTCGTTCCACGCCGGCAGCTGGATCGCGCGGGCCCGCGCGCTGCGCCCGAGCGTGACGGCCAGCGCCTCGAGCACGATCCGCTGCACGTTGTTCTCCGGCTGCTGCTCGGTCAGGCCGAGCGAGTTGACCTGCACGCCGTAGCGGAAGCGCAGGTGCTTGGGATCGGTGACGCCGTAGCGGTTGCGGCCGATCCACTCCCACATCTCGCCCATCGCGCGCAGCTTCGCGTGCTCCTCGACGAACCGGACGCCCGCGTTGACGAAGAACGAGATGCGGCCGAACACCGGGCCCATCAGCTCCTGGTCGACGCGCTCGCGCACCGCGTCGAGCACGGCGATCGCGTTGGACAGCGAGTAGGCGATCTCCTGGACCGGCGTCGCGCCGGCCTCCTGCAGGTGGTACGAGCAGATGTTGATCGGGTTCCACTTCGGGATCCGCGTGACCGTGTAGGCGACCATGTCGGCGATCAGCCGCATGGAGGGGCCGGGCGGGAAGGCGTACGTGCCGCGGGCCAGGAACTCCTTGATGATGTCGTTCTGCGTCGTGCCGCCGAGCTGGTCCTCGGTGGCGCCCTGGTCCTCGGCGGCGACGACGTAGAGCGCGAGCAGCCAGGCCGCCGTCGCGTTGATCGTCATCGACGTGTTCATCTTGTCCAGCGGGATGCCGTCCATCAACTGGGACATGTCGCCGCGGTGGGCGATCGGCACGCCGACCTTGCCGACCTCGCCGCGGGCGAGCTCGTGGTCGGCGTCGTAGCCGGTCTGGGTCGGCAGGTCGAAGGCGACGGACAGGCCGGTCTGGCCCTTCGCGAGGTTCCGGCGGTACAGCTCGTTGGACTTCGCCGCGGTCGAATGCCCCGCGTAGGTCCGCATCATCCAGGGTCGGTCGGGCTGGTCCAGGCGCACGCTCATTGCGGTGGATTGTACGGTCCGGGGCTGTGCGGCAGCCCCTGGGAGAACGCGTCCGCGATTCGCTGAGGCTTCGCGCGCTCGACCTGAAGGACCGCGTCTCCGGCCGCGCGGACCGGCTGGTGCCGCCGCGACGGCTCGACTTCGCCGGCCACTCGGACTTCGTCGAGACCGGCGACGAGTTCCTGTCGTACTTCGTCGACCTCGGCGGACTGCGGCCGGGCCACGCCGTGCTCGACGTGGGCTGCGGCATGGGGAGGATGGCCCGGCCGCTCGCCGGCTACCTCGACGCGGAGGGCTCCTACGAGGGCTTCGACGTCAACCGCGACGGCATCGGCTGGTGCCGGCGCCGCTACGCGCGCAACCGCAACTTCCACTTCCAGGTCGCCGACCTCTACAACCGCCGCTACAACCCACACGGCGCGCACGCGGCGACCGACTACCGCTTCCCCTACGACAACGACCGCTTCGACCTCGTCGTCGCGACGTCCGTCCTCACCCACCTGCTGGAGAGCGAGGCCGACCACTACCTGGCCGAGATCATGCGGGTGCTGAAGCCCGACGGCCGTGCGCTCGTGACGTTCTTCCTCCTCAACGACGAGTCGCGCTCGCTCATCAGGGAGGGGAAGTCCGCGCTGGCCTTCCTCGACCCCGACGACCACGTGTCGGTGCTCGACGCCGACCTCCCCGAGGAGGCGGTCGCCTACGACGAGGGCTGGGTCCGGGGGCGGCTCGTCGTGGACACCGTCAAGTGGGGCTCGTGGTGCGGGCGCGACGAGTTCACCTCCTTCCAGGACCTCGTCGTTGCGACTGGTTGACGTCAACCACCTCGGCCGCGAGCGGGTCATCGCGGCCTACCTCGTCGACGGCTGCCTGATCGACCCGGGGCCCAGCGCGTCGCTGGACGGGCTGCTGGCCGGGCTGGGCGACGAGCGCCCCGAGAAGCTCCTGCTCACCCACATCCACCTCGACCACGCGGGCGCGGCGGGCACGCTCGTGCGGCGCTGGCCCGACCTCGAGGTCTGGGTCCACGAGCGGGGCGCGCCGCACATGGCCGACCCCTCGAAGCTCGTGGCCAGCGCCTCGCGGCTGTACGGCGACGACATGGACCGGCTGTGGGGCGAGATCGCGCCGGTGCCGCGCGAGAACCTGCGCGTCCTCGGCTCCGGCGAGGAGGAGATCGAGCAGTGGCGCGTCGCCTACACGCCGGGCCACGCGTCGCACCACGTCAGCTACCTGCACGCGCCGACGGCCACGCTCTTCGCCGGCGACGTCGCCGGCGTGCGGATCCCGCCGGAGGGGCCCGTCTTCGCCCCGACGCCGCCGCCCGACATCGACTTCACCGCGTGGCACGCGTCGCTCGACCTGCTCGAGTCGTGGAACGCCGAGCGCGTCGCCGTGACGCACTTCGGCGTGTGGGACGACCCGGCCGTGCAGCTCGCCGAGTGCCGCGCGGCGCTCGACCGCATGGCGCTGCGCGCGAGCGAGATCGGCGAGGACGAGTGGATCGAGTGGATACGCGCCGAGATCCAGGCGGGGACGCCGCCGGCGACCGCGGCCGTCTACGAGCAGGCCATGCCCTACGACACCCTGTATCCCGGTCTTGAGCGCGCGCTCCGCCGGGTAAGCTCGACTCCTGGATGAGCGGTCAGACCATCGAGCTGCCACGGACGAGCGGCCCCGACTCAGGGCTCGGCGGCTCGTGGCGCGTGATCGTCCTCAACGACGATCACAACACGTTCGATCACGTCGCGCACACCCTCGCGCGGTACATCCCGGGGGTGGACGTCTCGCGCGGCTACGCGATCGCCGACCGCATCCACAACAGCGGCCAGGCAGTCGTCTGGAGCGGTCACCGGGAGGCCGCGGAGCTCTACTGGGAGCTGCTCCGCGACGCCGGGCTGACGATGGCGCCGCTCGAACGCGATTGACTCGCGGAGCGCGATCCGCGCGCCGTTTCGCGCCGTACAAGCGGTACTGTGCAGAGTGTGTGTGCCGACGGCCCTTTCCGGGACGGACGCGTCACGGGGGCAGAACAAGAGCCGACTCCGGCCGAGCGCGCGGATCGCGAGCGGATGCTCCTGCGCCGCTACCACGTCCACGGGGACACCCGTGCGCGAGACGTCCTCGCGGAGGAGATGCTGCCCCTGGCGCGCGCGCTCGCCGGCCGCTACGCGGGCCGCGGCGAGCCGCTCGACGACCTCGTGCAGGTCGCGTGCGTCGGGATCATGAAGGCGATCGAGGGCTTCGACCTCTCGCGGGACGTGCGCTTCTCCTCGTACGCCACGCCGACCGTCCTCGGCGAGATCAAGCGCTACTTCCGCGACAAGACGTGGGCCATGCGCGTCCCGCGCGGGATGCAGGAGCTGCAGATCGAGATCGCCAAGGCGCGCGACAAGCTCACGACCGAGCTCGGTCGCTCCCCGACCGTGCAGGAGCTCGCGACCGCCGTCCGCCAGCCCTTCGAGGAGGTCCTGACGACGATCCAGTCGCAGGACGCGCGCCGCACCCGCTCCCTCGACGAGCCGACGGGGGAGGACGTCACGCTCGCCGACTCGATCGGCGCCGGCGACCCGGAGCTCGGGCGCGCGGAGATCCGCGTCCTGATCGACGGCGCGCTCGACGTGCTGACCGACCGCGACCGCGAGATCCTGCGCCTGCGCTTCGAGGAGGACCTCACGCAGAC
>DASVRH010000355.1:0-5097 GCA_036388715.1 Solirubrobacteraceae bacterium
CCTCCCCCGGCCCCTCCCCCGGCCCCCTCGGCCCGGTCGAGGCGTTCGGCCTCGACGCCCTCATAGAAGGCTGCCGCGAGAGCGGGCTGGCCCGCGCCTAGCGCAGCGTCACGCGGTACTCGCGCGTCCGCACGCGGACGGGCGCGCGAAGCGCCCACTGGCCGGTCCGCAGCAGGTACGCGAAGACGTCGACCCGGCCGACGGACTCGGCCCACACGGCCCGCGTCCCGGGGTCGGTCGCGTGGCGCAGCGTCGCGCGCCGCACGGCCAGGAACGCGCGCAGGAACCGGCGCTCGGAGACGCCGGTGCGGGGCGTGCCGCCGGCGCGGCGGCGCGCGCGGCGCAGCAGCGCGGGAACGCCGTCGGGATCGTCGCCCTCGCCGTGCTGGATCATCGCGTCGTACAGGGCGGCGAGCGTCAGCGCGCGACGCAGCCCGAGGGCGCGCCAGCGGCGCACCGACGGCCGGTAATAGAGGTCGTCGACGACCGCGTCCTGCGCCGCGCGCTGGCGCGGGTCGTCGCACGTGGCCCGCCACGCGTCGGGCAGGCCCTCGAGCCCCTCTGTGCTGCCGTCCTCGCCCGCCGACAGCTCCCGCAGCCGGGGCGCGTAGCGCGCCAGCGGGTTCTCGGGCGCCTCGGCGGTGAAGCGGTCGACGACGGTCACCATGTCGCCCGTCGCCGACGTGAAGCCCGCGCGGCCCGCGGTGTACCCGCGCCCGTCGCCCAGCGCCTCGACGTAGCAGTACTGGATCTCGGTCGTGCTGTTCTCGAACAGGCTCACCAGCTGGTCGGCGCGCGACCGCTGCCCGGCCGTGAACCCGCCCGCCGCCTCCGCGGCCGGCGACATCGTCAGGCAGGTCATAACGGCTACGCAGAAAGTCGCACGTGTAGCGAGCGATCTGGAACCGCAGATCAAACGGGACGCCCGATCGGCCAAACAGGTCACGCGCGGCCCGTTCCCGGAGGGGCGGGACACGGCCGACCTTGGCGGACACAACGTCGGCTACTCCGTGTCCGCGGTCAATTCGGCTTCAATGTCGTGCCGCTGAGCGTCCCGCTCGTAATCTTCAGCAATGCCGCGTAGGACGCGCGAAGTCCGGGGCCACTCGCCCGCAGTCTCACGCGCCCATCGCAGGTAGTCAGCAGCGAGGGCGCGCTCCTGCTTGCCTCCGTCAAAGAGACCGCGGCTCGTGATTCCGCGCGCGTTGATCACCCCAACGTGCAAGCCGGTCTCGAGGCTACGACTGCCGATGGTTTCAATGATCTCTCGCACCGGTTCGGCCGGCCAAGCGCCGTCGCCGCCCGGCGGGCTGGCCGACAGCACCTGTCCAATTTGCTCGTCGCCGATGTCGGCTCGATCGTTGTCCGTCAACAACAGGCGAGCCGCGTTGACCCACGCCCTGAGGTGGTCGGCGTCGATGGTGCCGTCCGCTCGCTGCCCTGGGAGCTTCCGCCAGTGATTCAGGACCCACCACGAGTGGTGGGCCAGCGCCGAGTCGTCCTCGCTGAGTTGTCGACGCTGCTGCCGCTTGCCGCGATAGACACGCGACACAAGCTCGACGAAGAAGACAGGGTCTTCGTCAAGCGCGGCAAAAAGGGCGCGGGGCTCGCGGTAGTCATCGAGAAGGCTAAAGAACGCCCACTCGAACCGCATGACGCTCGCGCTGTTCGACTGGCTGGCGGCGAGATAGTCCAAGAGTCGCCCAACTTCGTATGCGAGCGACTGAGAGGTCGCTTCTCCAGAGTCGCTCTGCAGCGCGGCGTCGAGGACCGCTTCCACCAAGGCTGGGGCGATTGCGGACTCGTCGCGTGCGTCGGCGTCGACGTGGGCCGCCAGGAGGTCGATCGCCGGCCAGGGGCGCCCGCTATCAAGAAGGCGTCGCGCCGCGTACTGTGCGTCCGTAGGGCCAACCGCCCACGGATTGACCTGCTCCCAGTATGCCGCGTCGAGCGTGTGACTGGTGCTCGCGATCAGATCCCAGAGCTCTTGCCCTGGGGGACCCGTGAGGGCGAGCGCGATTCGGCGACTCGCGGTCGCCGCCTCTCGACGAGCGAGCATCCCGGCTACCCACGGGACGCCCTGCGATCCAGCACGGCGCTCGGCCCAGCTCCACGCAAGCGTGCGGCGGCTGTCCTCGACGTGGTCGAGCCATGTCAGAAGCTCCGATGCCAAGTCGTCCGCCGTGACATCGGCAACCGTGGACCCTAGATGGCGGGTGGCGGGGCTCTGCTGCGCGAGACGGGCGAGGCCTTCCGTAGACCCGACTTCCAAGGTCTCGCGCACGGCGTGCGCGCGCAACTGAGCGAGCGCCGCGTTGTATTCAGCGCGGTTCTCGCGCGGGCCGTCGGAGAGGTCGGGGCGCCAGTCGAACAGGTAGCCGAACCGCTCGACCGTCTCCGTTGGCTCAAGTCTGTCCGCGATACGGCTCATGCGTGCCAGAAGCTCGGGATCCATCGACCAGTTCGCTTTCGGAGCTCGACGGTGCCGCGAGACCACGCGCCGCACCGCCTCCCAGAGGCGCAAGCGCTGATCCGTCTGCAGCGCCTCAGGTCTCGCCACCTCCTCAAGGCGGTCCAGCATTCGATTCCGCTCAGCAGGCGGCAGTGGCCCGATTCGGGCCACGAGCTCTGCCCACTTCGACACATCACTGGCGGCTACCGCCATGGCAAGCGAGACAAGCTCGCCGACGAATTCCGCCCATTCGGCGACCGTCACGGTCCGCTTGTCTGGCCTCCAGTCGCGAAAGCGTGGGGCGGACGGCGGGGATGCCACGCTGTTCGGCTGCGGCCAGAGCGCCAGCAGGAGCTTCCAGCCGACGTCCGGCGATTCCCGGCAGACTTGCCTGACGGCGCGTGTCCGGACGTCGAACGACGCGCTCGTGTGGCGGATCCAAGGCACCAGGATGCTCTGCATGCTCTCCAGCGGCCGGTTTGATAGGCGGCCGCCCGGGTCTATCGCGTCCAGGCGGGCAAGCGCGCGGATAGCAGGCACTAGGTAATCGCCGGACCAGCACACCGTCTCAAGAGCCCAGAGCAGACCGGTGTGCGGCGACGACGTATAGAGCCACGTGTCGCGATCGCGGTCCTGAAACAGAGACCGCAGAATGCCCGGGTCACGATCGAGCGAATCGTGCACCGCGTCGAGAAACGTTTCAGGGGCAGCTTCCGCAAGACGCGGCAGCTGATCAGCCAGCGACTGCCAACTCCGCCCTGAATTGTCGCTGTCGGCCGCTGCGAGGAGGGCGCCGACCATCCGTCGCGCGTGGTCCGCGCCGCTGAGGCCATCGTTGAGCAACTCATTCCCGAGGCCGCCAACGAGCGCTATCCCCTCAGCCATCCCACGTCGGACAGTGGGGGAGTACACGTGCGTCACGTCGCGGAGGTCCGCCGCCGATGGCTCTCCCGCCCGCGGTCCGGCCGCCGGGTCCCTCTCTTGTAAGACCGCGGGCACGACATCCCGCCAGCGCTTGAGCGCGTCAGGCGACAACGAGCCGCGAAGGACCATGAACGCTTCCTCGGCTGAGGCCAGGTGCCACTGCCCACCGGGCCGAACGAACGGAGGGTCTTCGGTCTCGCGCCAGCGCGTAAGCTCGCGCTCGATCGAGCGCCACTCGCTGTCGGCGATCCGACTGACAGCGGCCCGGTCGACGTCGCTTTCTGTCCACGCGCCAATCAAGGTGAGTGGCGCCAACACATCGGCTGTCGGCCCCCCCGACCATGGCGGGCGGGCGAGGTTCGGGTCGCGTGCGAGTGAGCGGACCAACGCGGCCATGTTGCGGCGAGCAAGTGCTGCTAACCGGTCCGCGCGGTCGCGATCGAGGCCGGCTTGTTCCAAGGCTTCGGCCGCTGCGTGCCGATCGGGTCGTCGCAGTTCGATTGTGGTGTGCCGTGCCAAGTGCTCCCGTCCGAAAGGAACGACCACGTGGTGCCCGGCCGCTCGAGCGCTCGCGAGATCAGGGTCGTCGAACGTGGGGAGCAGCGTCATCCGCCCAGGCTCTACCAGGACTCCCTCCCAGGCGGCTGGCGAAAAGACGACGAGCGGCGGCGGAACCGACTGACCTTCGTGATCATTTTGCGAATCGATCGCGGCGTATACAAATGCGATGGCCTCGTCGCGCCACGATGCCTGCACACCAATCACGTCCGGCGTGCCTCTCAGGAACCTCATGAGGTCGTCGCGTTCGTTTTCCCGGCCGGCTAGAAATAAGCTCAGGGGGAGCGGTGGCTCGGTGCGCGACTCAAAGCGCTGCCACCATTTGCCTAGGGTGACCGCCGCGGAAGGCCTCCGGCCAAGCTGCTCGGAGATCCAGTAATGAACCGCTGGGGCAGCCTCGAGCCATCCCTCGACGTCGTCCGCGTCGAGAACCCGAACGTCTGACCAGACTCCCTCGCGTCGCCGCTCGCTCGCCCACTCGTCGGCTCCTGACCACCGGCGCGGCGTTACAAACACAAATGTCGCGGCACGGGGATTCTCACCGAGCGGATTTGCCGTGCGCTTTTCGTAGTCTGCCTGCGCCTTCTCCTTGGGGTTCCGGCCCACACCGAGTTCGAGACATAAAAGCCCTCGCGGCAGATAGGGCGAACTGCCATCGGATTCCGCACGCCCATCCCATCCAGCAACCGAGACGCCCTCTCCAGACCGGATTGAGAGGTTCGAAATCCCGGGGGTTGAGGCGAGCAATCGCCGCACAAGCTGCGGGAACAGTCCTTGCGCGGCTCGAGTGGCTGCCCACTGGCTCAGCTGTGTTGCGTCGACTAACTCAGGGCCGATCGCTCGTCGTTCTGCCTCGAGAGAGGCGATGACCGATCCGCGCTGCCGGCGAAGACGCTCGACGTCGCGAGCGTCGAATCTATGAAACCTGGAGCCAGGCAGGCGCGCACTCGGAAGCAAACCATCCCTCGCCCAGTTGCGCACGGTGTTCGGATGCACCGCGAGACGTTTCGCGGTTTCACGGACATTTAGGTATTCGGGCTCGTCGGCAGTTCCACTCACCGACACGAGTATAGGATCGATTGTGCACTTTGTGCAAGATGATGGCCGAGATATGCGACTGAGCGCGAAACGAACCAACGCGGGTTCGCGGTGGAGATCGAGAC
>DASVRH010000356.1:0-6937 GCA_036388715.1 Solirubrobacteraceae bacterium
GTCTGCGTCGCCGACCTCGGTCGCCGCCGCCCCGAGGCCTCGCCCGCGCTGCTCGTCAAGGACGGCCGCGTCGGCATCCGCCTCGCGAGCCTCGACGGCGGCCGCGAGCAGGCGCTCGACTACGAGCGGCTGCGCGAGGAGCGTCGCGAGGCGGAGGCGGCCGAGGCCGACCGCGTCCTCTACGTCGCCCTCACGCGCGCCGAGAGCCGCCTGATCGTCAGCGGCGGCATCGACCTCGACAAGCAGGAGAGCGGGAGCAGCGCGCCGCTCCAGTGGCTCGTCCCGGCGCTGCTCGGCCCCCCGGCGGCCCTCCCGGAGACGGAGGGGGTGATCGGCGGCATCCGCTGCGTCGTCCGCACGCCGACCAGCGGAGCGCTGCGCCCCGAGTCGCTCGCCCCCGCGGGCACCGAGCTGCCGCTCGCGCCGCCGCCGCCCGCGCGCCCGCCGCTGCCCGCGCCGGCCGCGCCCCCGTCGCCGGTCCGCCAGCTCTCGTACACCGCGCTCCAGCAGTGGCGGCGCTGCGGGTACCGGTTCTACCTCCAGCGCGTCCTGCGCCTGCCCGAGGAGGAGACGCCGTTCGTCGCCGGCCGCAGCGGCGCGGGCGGGCTCGAGGCGCGCGTGCGCGGCTCGCTGGTCCACGCCGTGCTCGAGCGGCCGGACGGCGACCCCGCGACCGCGCTGGCCGCCGTCGCGAAGGCGTGGGGCGTCGAGGCGACGCCCGGCGACGTCGCGGAGATGGCCCGGCTCGTCGAGAACTTCAGGCTCTCTCCGCTCGCGGCGCGGGTCGCGAACGCGCGGACGGTCCACCGCGAGCGCCCCTTCACCTTCCCGCTCGGCGCGACGCTGCTGACCGGCGTCGTCGACGTCCTCGCCACCGAGGCCGACGGCACCGCGCTCGTCGTCGACTACAAGAGCGACCGCGTCGGCGACGACGACCTCGAGGCGCTCGTCGACCGCGACTACGCCGTCCAGCGCGCCGCCTACGCCCTCGCCGCCCTGCGCGCCGGCCACGACAGCGTCGAGGTCGCCTACGCGTTCCTCGAGCGCCCCGCCGAGCCGGTCACGAGGCGCTTCACCCACACCGACGCCGACGACCTCCGCGCCGAGCTCGCGAGCGACGCGGCCGGCGCGCTCGGCAACGCGTTCCCCGTCGCGCAGGAGCCGCACATCGACCTCTGCGCCGGCTGCCCCGGCCGCAGGGCGCTCTGCGTCCACCCCGAGGAGCTGACCGGCCGCGAGCTGCCGGCGGGCTAGTCCGGCTGCGCCTCGTCGCGCGCCGCGCCCGGCGCGACGACCGGCGGCGCCGGGTTCGCCCGCGAGGGAGGCGGCGAGGGCGGCGGCGGCCCGCCGCGACCGGCGATCCTCGAGCGCTCGATCGTCCCGTTCAGCTCCCCGCCGAGCAGGAACGCCAGCGACGTGATGTAGAGCCAGAGCAGCAGGATCACCGCGCCGGCGAACGCCCCGTACGTCGCGCCGTAGTTCGAGAAGTTCGAGACGTAGAAGAAGAAGAGCGCTGAGGCGACGAGCCAGATCCCGACGCCGAGCGCCGCCCCCGGCGAGATCCACGCGAACTTCCGGTGCGGGAGGTCCGGCGCGAACGCGTAGATCACCGCGAACGTCACCATCATCGCCGCCAGCGCGACGAGCCAGCGCGCGTAGGTCCACACCGTCCCCGCGGTCGAGCCCAGGCCGATCGTGCCGAACAGGTCCTTGGCCACGTCGCCGCCGAGGAACACCGACACCAGCGCCACGAGCCCGAGCAGGATCACGACGACGGTCCACCCAATGTCCACGAGCTTGCGGCGCACGAAGCCGCGGTCCTCGTCGACGGCGTAGACGATGTTCAGCGCCCGGCCGGCCGCGGCGAACGCGCCCGACGCCCCGTTCAGGCCGATGACCAGGCCGACGACCAGCGCGAAGCCCGCCTTCGCCCCCGAGGACTCGATCAGCGTCTCGAGCGACGCCCGCACCGCGTCGACCACGCTGGACGGCGCGCCGGCGTCGCGGAGGTAGCCCGTCGCGTCGGTGATCATCGACGCCTCCCCGACGAGCCCGAGCAGCGACACCGCGACGAGGAGCCCCGGGAAGAGCGCCATCACGAGGTAGTAGGTCATGGCGGCGCCCCAGTCGGTCATCTGGTGGCGCTGGAAGGACTGGAAGGCGAGCTTGAGCACCCGCCGCACCCTCTACCCGTCGGGGCGCGCGGGCAGCAGCGCGTGACCGTCGAGCACCGACCGCGCGACGTCGACCACGGTCCGGTTGCGCGCCCGCGCGTGCGAGCGCACGAGCTCGAAGGCGGCGCGGTCGTCGACCCCGTGGCGCTCCATCAGCACGCCCTTGGCCCGCTCGATCAGCGCCCGCCGGTCGAGCGCGCCCTCGAGCTGGTCGACCTGGGACGCCAGCCGGGCCGACTCGGCGTGACGGGCGACCGCGAGCTCGAGCGCGCTCTGGAGCGCCTCGGGCGAGTGGCGCGCCGCCACGGCGTCGACGCCGCGCTCGGCGGCGGCGCGCACGAAGTCGGGATCCTCGCCGTCGAGCAGCGCCACCACCGGCCCGGACGCGAACGCCGAGATCTCCGCGATCAGGTCGAGCGCGTGCTCGTCGTCGCGATGCACGACGACGACGGCGGCGTCGGGGTCCTCGGACGCCACGCGGTCGCCGACGGCGGCGACGTCGACCGCGAACGACACCACCTCGTGGCCCAGCGAGGCCAGCAGGTCGGCGGTCCGCCGCAGCGCGACCTCGTCCTCGTCGGCGGCCAGTAGGCGCAACGCCGCGGCCGAACGTCCAGCTTCCGTGCTCACGCCGCGTATCATGAACGCAGATCCCGCGGCCGTGCCCCCGCCGCGCACTACCACCCCCGCGCTCCGGCCCTCGGTGCGGTTGGATCGCAACCCCGATGGGAACGAGCAGGGGGACGTGACGCAGCACGACACGACCATCCGACCGGCGGACCGCGCGACATGATCCAGCGCCGCTCCGCCGCGGCCGCGTCCGGTCATGAGCGGGAGTCCGAGGACCGCGAGCTGTTCATCCGCCTCAAGGCGGGCGACACGTCCGCGCGCGAGCAGCTCGCCGAGCGCTTTCTCCCGCTGGCCCGCCAGCTCGCCCGCCGCTACCAGCGCGCCGACGAGCCGCTCGACGATCTGGTCCAGGTCGCCTCGCTCGGCCTCATCAAGGCGATCGACCGCTTCGACCCCGCCCGCGAGGTGGCGTTCTCGAGCTACGCGGTCCCGACGATCCTCGGCGAGCTGAAGCGCCACTTCCGCGACCGCACCTGGTCGGTCCGCGTCCCGCGCGACCTGCAGGAGCTGGCGCTGAAGGTCGACAAGGCCGTCGGGACGCTGAGCCGCGACCTGCGCCGCCAGCCCTCGATCCCCGAGATCGCCGAGGCGGTCGGGGCGGGGGAGGAGGACGTCCTCGAGGCGCTCGAGGCCGCGGGCGCCTACCGCGCCACGTCGTTCGACGCGCCGCGCAGCTCCGACGAGGAGGGCGGCGACAGCCTGGCCGATGCGCTCGGCACGACCGAGGCCGGCTTCGGCCTGGCCGAGCAGCGCGCCACGCTGGAGCGCCTGATGGCCGCGATCACGCCGCGCGAACGCGAGGTCCTTCGCCTCCGATTCGTCGAAGACCTGACCCAGGCGGAGATCGGCGAGCGCATCGGCGTCTCGCAGATGCAGGTCTCGCGCCTGATCCGCCAGTCGCTGGCCCGCCTGCGCACCGCCGGCCTGGCCGCCGAGCGCCACCTGCCGGGCGGAAGCGCCGAGTAATGGCCCAGGCCGCGATCCTCGACGTCGACGGCACGCTCGTCGACACGAACTACCAGCACGCGATCGCGTGGTACCGCGCGCTGCGCCAGCAGGGCTGCATCGTGCCGATCTGGAAGATCCACCGCGCGATCGGGATGGGCGGCGACCAGCTCCTCCCGCACCTGCTCGGTGACGAGAAGGCGAAGGAGATCGGGGAGGACGCGAGCGCGGCCGAGGGCCCGCTGTTCAAGGCGATGATCGAGGAGTGCGAGCCGTTCGAGGGCGCGCACGACCTCATCGCCGACCTGCGCGAGCGCGGCAAGACGGTGATCCTCGCCAGCTCCGCGAAGGGCAGCGACATCGAGCACTACCTGGACCTGCTCGACGCCCGCGAGCTCGCCAACGACTGGACGATGTCCGACGACGTCGAGCAGACCAAGCCCGAGCCCGATCTCGTGCGGGCGGCCATCGAGAAGGCGGGCACGGACGACGCGATCATGGTCGGTGACACGACGTGGGACATCGAGGCGGCGAAGCGCGCCGGCATCGAGACGATCGCCGTGATGACGGGCGGATTCAGCGCGGACGAGCTGCGCGAGGCCGGTGCGGCGCAGGTCTTCGAGTCGATCGACGAGCTGCGCAGGCGCATCGGCGAGACCGCCCTCGGGTAGCGCTCCCTCCATGGGAATCATGGACAAGATCACGGGCCGCGCCAAGAAGGCGGCCGGCGACCTGACGGACGACGCGTCGCTGCGTCAGGAGGGTCGCCAGGAGGAGCGCAAGGGCGAGGCGAAGGAAGAGCTCGCCCGCGCCGACGAGCGCGCCGAGGCGAAGGCCGAAGAGGTCGCCGACCTGGAGCGCAAGACCAACTGAGTCTTCGTGGCGGAAGGGGCTCGCGCTACGCGAGCCCCTCCACCTCGAACTCCCGCAGGAACCCCTCGAAGAGCCGGCGGTGGCCCTCCTCGTCGCGGAGGATCGACACCACCATGTCGGTCGTGACCGGGTCGATCGGCTCGGTGATCTCGAGGATCGCGTTGTAGTGCTCGATCGCGCCGGTCTCGGCCTCGATCACGCCCTTGATGACGTGGACGATGTCGGTCTGCTGCTCGGGCGGCTGCAGGAAGGTCTGCTCGGCGGTGAAGTCGAGCGAGCCGGGGACGACGCCGTAGAGCTCCTTGATGCGCTTGGCGAACTCCTGGGCGTGGCCGAGCTCCTCCTGGATGTCCTGCTGGAGGGACTCGATGACCTCCTGGGCCCGCAGGCCGTCGGGGTTGGTCGAGTTGGCGATGTAGCTCATCACGGTCTCGAGCTCCATCCAGTAGGCCTTGGTCAGGAGCTCGATGATCTGCTCGCGCTGCGGGCGCTTGTCGTCGGAGAGGATGCCCTGGGCAGCCGAGCGGGGCGGTGCTGTGGTCATGCCCCGACTCTGCCCCGAAACGCGCGCCGGTACGCGGTGGGCGTGGTGTTCAGGGCGCGGCCGAAGTGCTCGCGCAGCGAGACCGCCGTGCCGAACCCGCACCGGGCCGCGACCTCCTCGATCGGGTCGTCGGTGCGCTCGAGCAGCCGCCGCGCGTGCGCGACGCGCTGGTCGATCAGCCAGCGCAGCGGGGTCGTGCCCGTCTCGGCGACGAACCGCCGCGCGAACGACCGCTCGCTCATCAGCGCGTGGCGGGCCATGGCCGCGACGGTCAGCGGCTCGCCGAGGCGCTCGAGCGCCCAGTCGAGCGTGGGCGCGACGGCCGAGCGCTCCTCGCGCGGCGACGGCCCGTCGACGAACTGCGCCTGCCCGCCGCTGCGGTGCGGGGCGACGACGATCCGCCGCGCGACGGCGTTGGCGACGTGCGCGCCGTGGTCGAGGCGGACGAGGTGCAGGCACAGGTCGATCCCCGCCGCGACGCCGGCCGAGGTGAGGATGCGGCCCTCGTCGACGTAGAGGACCTTCGGGTCGACGTCGATCTCCGGGTGCAGCTCGGCCAGCCGCGGCGCGTCGTACCAGTGCGTGGTCGCGCGCCGGCCGTCGAGCAGCCCCGCCGCCGCGAGGACGAAGGCGCCGGTGCAGATCGAGACGACGCGCCCGTCGAAGGCGCGCAGCGCGTCGAGCGCCTCGGGCGGCCACTCGCGGTCGGCGTCCCAGTGGCCGGGGACGATGACCGTTTGGGCGTCGCCGAGCGCCTCGAGCCCGTGCGCGGCGACGATCGAGAAGCCGGTCGAGGTCGGGACCTCCCCAGGCTGCGGCGTCGCCACGCGGAAGTCGTAGCGGTGGCGCTCGGTGCGGTGGCCGAACACCTGCGCCGGCGTGGCGAGGTCGAAGGCGACGACGCCGGGGAAGACGAGCGCCACGATCTTGGCAGGATCCTTTCGCACACTGTCGATCCTGCCACTGGCGTCAAGCCCGCGCCGGCGCGAGCATCGTCGTCATGAAGATCGAGATCGTGGTGTTCGACGGCTTCGACGAGATGGACGCCGTGGGCCCGTACGAGGTCCTGCGCAACGCCCAGACGGTGGTCGAGGACCTCGACGTCCGCCTCGTGGGCGCCGAAGGCTCCGGCGAGGTGACCGGCTCGCACGGGATGCGCGTCGCCGTCGACGGCGGCCTCTCCGGCGACGCCGACCTGGTCGTGGTCCCCGGCGGGGGCTGGAACGACCGCTCCCCGCAGGGCGCCCGCGCCGAGGCCGAGCGGGGCGACCTCCCGCGGCGCCTGGCCGAGCTGCACGCCGGCGGCGCGCGCCTCGCGTCGGTCTGCACGGGCGGGATGCTCCTCGCCGCCGCGGGCCTCCTCGGAGGCCGCCCGGCGACGACCCACCACGGCGCGCTCGACGACCTGCGCGCGAGCGGCGCCGACGTGCGCGAGGACGCCCGCGTCGTCGACGACGGCGACGTGATCACCGCCGGCGGTGTCACCTCCGGCATCGACCTGGCCCTCCACCTCGTCGAGCGCGAGTGGGGCGAGCTGCTGGCCGACGGGATCGCCCGGGAGATGGAATTCCAGCGCGATCGGCGGGTGTGGCCGCAGGGCGAGGCCGCGCAGGCGAGCTAGCGCCGGATCACGACCGCGCCCGCGCCGCCGCCGTAGCCGGTCCGGCGGATCTCGATCCGCACGCGGACCTGCCGCGCGCGGCGCAGGGCGGCGGAGCGCACGCGCAGCACCGCGGTGCCGCCGGCGGCGACCCGCGCGCGGTCGGTGCCG
>DASVRH010000357.1:0-5071 GCA_036388715.1 Solirubrobacteraceae bacterium
GCCGCTGGAGGTGCCGCTCGGCGTCATCACTCGCGCGCGCGAGGGGCGGGTCGAGCGGGTCGAGCTGTTCGCGGCCGACGACGAGGCGGGGCTGCGCGCGCGCTTCGCCGAGCTGCGCGGCGGGCCGGACGCGCCCGAGCACTGGCGGCGCTACTGCGACTACGTCAACGCCAAGGACTGGGACGGCCTGCGCACGATGTTCGCGGCCGACTACACGCTCGTCGACCACCGCGAGCTGGCGTGGGAGCCGCTCACCGGGGCCGACGACGTCGTCGCCGTCCACCGCGCCGCGGAGGAGCTCGCCACGATCACGATGTCGGTCGACGCGGTCGTGGCGGCCGACGACGACGCGGGCGTCAACGCCGTGCGCCTCCTGGCGCGCGGCGGATCGGACGAGGCGCCCGCCGAGACGATGTACAGCGTCGTCACCGTCCTGCGCGACGGCCTGCTCGCGCACACGGAGTTCTTCGCGCCCGAGGACGAGGAGGCGATGCTGTCGCGCTACGAGCAGCTGCGCGCGGCCGCGCAGCGCCGGCCGGTCTCGCCGATCTCCCGCCGCCGGAACGAGATCTGGGCGGCCGCCGCCTCGGCCGGTCACTTCGACGACATCGTGGAGAGCGAGGACTACGTCTTCGTCGACCACCGCCACGGCGGCGTGGCGTCGATGGTCGACCCGGACGACCCGTCGGGCCTGCGCAGCGTGCACGCTGCCGCCCGCGACCTGCGCTTCGCCAGCGACCCGTTCGCCGGCCTCGACGACGGCACGGTCGACGTGCTCGCCAACGCGGTGACGCTCACGGGCGAGGCGCTGCACGGCGGCGGGCGGTTCGAGGTCGTCTTCTGGAGCGTGTCGGCGGCGCGCGACGGGTCGGAGACCTACCGCGTGGAGATGTTCGAGGTCGGCGACCCGCTGATGCTCCAGCGCTTCGACGCGCTCTGCGTCGAGGCGTTCAACGGCGTGACCCTGTCGCCGCACGCGCGCGAGCCGATCCCGTCGGCGATCGTCGCACGCCAGCGCCGCTGGGCCGGGGCGTTCAACGCGAACGACTGGGACGCGGTGGTCGCGATGTGGGACGAGGACGTCGAGCGGGTCGACCACCGCCGCCTCGGGTGGGAGGCGGTCCACGACCGCGAGGGCTTCGCGCTGGACGTCACGAGCCTGGCGGCGTCCACCGACGACCTGCGGACGCGCATCGAGCTGGTCGCCGGCGCCGTCGCGGGCGAGCGCTGGGTCTTCGCCGCGCTCATCGATCTCGTCGGTCGCTCCCGCGACTCCGGCGGCGAGACCCTGCACCGGATGGGCTGGGTCATCGCCGGGCGGGGCGAGAGCTCGACCAACCACGAGGTCTTCGACGACGACGACCTCGAGTCGATGCTGGAGCGGTACGACGCCCTGCGGACGACGATCCAGTCCGGCGGCTGGCTCGATGCGCTCGCGGCGCGCGACTGGGAAGCCGCGCGAGCGCTCCTCCACGACGACATGGTCGTCGTCGACCACCGCCCCGTGGGGTGGGGGACCGACATGGGCGCCGACCGCGTGATCGCCGCGACGCGCAGCCTCGGCGAGGCCTCACCGGACACGCGCTGGAGGTCGTTCCTGGTCGAGCAGCACCGCGACCACGGCCGCGTCGTCGAGCGCGTCCGGCTCACGGTGGAGGGGACGACGGACGGCGCGCCGTGGGAGATGCCGTTCCTGCTCGTCGGGGTGATCGAGGACGGCCTGCGCACCCGCTTCGAGTTCTTCGACGCCGACGACGAGGAGGCGGCCGGCGCGGCGTTCGAGGCGCTCAAGCTCCCCGAGGAGCTCTTCGACGAGCGCCGGGAGTGGCTGCGCTGCATCAACGAGCGCGACTGGGACACGCTGCGCGCGCACTTCGCGGCGGACGCCGTGCGCGTCGATCGGCGTCCGATCGGCTGGGAGGAGTTCCACGGGCCGGACGAGTCGGTCGCGCAGATGGCCTCGCTGGCCGAGGCCTCGCCGGACATGCGCGTCGAGATGACGCCGCTCTGCGGCGTGGGCGACCGCTCGCGCGGCGTCACGGCCGCGCTCTACCGCCTCTCCGGCACGCAGGCGCCGGGCGGCGGCGCATGGGAGGTGCTGCTGGGCGGGATCACCGTCCTGCGCGACGGCGTGATCGTCCGCGCCGAGCAGCTCGAGCACGACGCCGACGCGGTCCGCGCGCGCTTCGAGGAGCTGCGGGCCGAGGTCATGGCCGGCGCCGGCGCCGGGCCTCGCTAGCCTGCGGCGCCATGCTCTCGCGCCACGCCATCCTCGCCGCCCTGCTCGCGGCCGTCCTGTCCATCGGCCTCGCCGCCTGCGGCGACGACGACGACGGCGGCGGGGGCGAGTCCTCGGGCACGAACGCGTCGACCGAGCAGAGCGCGCCCGAGCCCGTGGGCGACGTCGGCACCGACGTCAACAAGAAGCCCGAGCTCGGCAAGCCGTCCGGCGGGCCGCCGGAGAAGCTCGAGAAGGAGGACATCGTCGTCGGCAAGGGCAAGGCGGCGAAGCCCGGCGACGAGCTGACCGTCGACTACGTCGGCGTCACGTTCACCTACGGCGACCAGTTCGACGCCTCGTGGGACAACGGGAGCCCCTTCACCTTCAAGCTCGGCCAGGGCCAGGTCATCCAGGGCTGGGACGAGGGCGTCAAGGGCATGAAGGTCGGCGGTCGCCGCAAGCTGACCATCCCCGCCGAGCTGGCCTACGGCGAGCAGGGCTCGCCGCCGGCGATCCCGCCGAACGAGCCGCTGGTCTTCGTCATCGACCTGCGGAAGATCGGCTGACGGCGACCAGCCCTCCGGCCGCCGCGCACGCGGCGCCGACCGCGAACGCCGCCGGGTAGCCGAAGAGCGCGCTGACGGCGCCCGCGAGCGGGCCGCCGATCCCGACGCCGACGTCGAAGAACGCCGTGAACGCGCCCATGGCCGCGCCGCGGGTCTCCTCGTCGACCTCCTCGACGACCAGCAGCGCGAGCGACGGGAAGCTCAGCGAGAAGCCGGTGCCCATGACGATCGCCCCGGCCACGGCGACGGCCAGCGAGCCGGTGACCGCGAGCAGGACGAGGCCGATCGCCTGCGCGGTCGCGGCCAGGGCGACGCTCGCCCGCGGCCCCGCGCGGTCGGGCAGCCACGAGAGCAGCAGGCGGGCGGCGACGACGGTGATCGCGAACGCGGTGAACACGGCGGCGCCGTGGCCCACCCCGATCTCGTCGAGGTGCAGCACGACGAACCCCGCCAGCGCGGCGTAGCCGATCTGGGCGAGCAGCAGCGCGACGCCGGGGCGGATCGCGGGCAGCGGCAGCAGCGGCTGCGGCTCGTCGGGCACGAACGGGGTGCGCCGGTCGGGGACGAGGCGGGCGACGATCGCGCCGGCCAGCGGCGAGGCGGCGGCGAAGGCCCACACGAGGTCGTAGCCGCCGGCGTGGAAGAGGACTTCGCCGATGAGCGGGCCGAACGACAGGCCGCCCCAGACGCCGAGCCCGTAGAGCGCGATGAACTGCCCGCGCCGGCCCGGCGGGATGACGTCGACGGCCCACGCCAGGCCGGCGGTGAAGACCCAGCCGTCGCCGAGCCCGAGGACGAGCCGCGCGAGCACGAGCCCGGGCACGCCGAAGGGGAGGTAGTAGAGAAGCCCGGCGAGCGTCGTGAGCAGCAGGCCGGTGACGACGACGACCCGCCTTCCCCGCCGGTCGGCGATGCGCCCGCCGATCGGCCGGCCGATCACCGCCGAGAACGCGAACGCCCCCGTGACGATGCCGACGGCGAGGTCGCCCTCGCCCAGCGGCCCGGTGACGTAGCGGGGCAGCACGGGGAGGACCGCGCCGACCGCGAGGAAGCACAGCAGCGTCGCCGCGAAGACGCCCGCGAACGCGCTGCGGTTGGGGTAGCGATGGGCGAGGGATCGTGCGGCCAAGGCCGCTACACTTACCCGTCCGACCTGCCCCACGGCGGGTCGTTTGTCTGACTGGCCCCTGAAGGAGTCCGGCCCATGGCCCGCGGAGACGTGCGCATCGGAGTCACCCTCGCGTGCGAGGAGTGCAAGCGGCGCAACTACCAGACGAATAAGTCCAAGCGCAACAACCCGGATCGCATCGCCATGCGCAAGTACTGCAAGTGGTGCCGGACGCACACGAGCCACCGGGAGACCCGGTAGCTCGGTTGGACCCGTGGCGCGCGACCGACAGCGAGCGAAGAGGCGCAAGGAGAAGCGCCAGCCGTCCCCGCCCTCGCGGCAGGACGGCGAGGGCATCGTTCCGGACCCCCGGCCGATCCATCGCGAGAACGTTCCCGGACCGGTCGAGCACACCGGTGACGTCGACCAGTTCGAGGCAGAGCTGGTCGCCGGCGCCGACGACGAGCCCGTCGAGCAGTTCGCCGACGAGGACGCCGAGCGCGCCGCGCTCGAGGCCGACGCCGAGGAGGCGCTGGGCCGCGAGGCCGAGGCCGCCGGGCAGCCCCCGGCCGTCCGGGCCAGCACGGCTCCCACGCAGGACGCGCACGGCCGCGGCGGCCGGCGCTTCGCCAACTTCCTCCGCGCCTCGTGGGCCGAGCTCCAGCGCGTGCAGTGGCCGGACCGCCGCCAGGTCGGTCAGGCGACCGCGGTCGTCCTCGGCTTCGTCGTGATCGCCGGGGCGTTCCTCGGGGTCGCCGACTGGGTCGCCTCGCAGCTCGTCGACCTCATCATCTAAGTCCCCCCTTCAACGAAGGCATCCATGTTTCGCTGGTACGTCGTCAACACCTATTCAGGGCACGAGAACAAGGTCAAGCAGAACCTCGAGCACCGCGTGACCTCGATGGGGCAGAAGCGCTCCGTCCGCCAGGTCGTCGTCCCCACCGAGACGACGTCCGAGATGAAGGACGGCCAGAAGGTCACGGTCGAGAAGCGCACGATGCCCGGCTACGTGCTCGTGAACATGGACCTCAACGAGGACTCCTGGCAGGTCGTCAAGAACACGCCGGGCGTCACCGGCTTCGTCGGCGCCTCGAACGAGCCCGTCCCGCTGACCCAGGGCGAGGTCAACCGCATCCTCCACAAGGAGGTCGCGGTCAAGGAGCGCAAGAAGACGAC
>DASVRH010000358.1:0-7865 GCA_036388715.1 Solirubrobacteraceae bacterium
CTCGCGCGCGACGGCGTCCGGGTCCTCGAGCTGCGGGTAGTGGCCGACGCCGGCCAGCTCGGCCACGGCGGCGTCGGGCCGGCGCAGGCGCAGCTCGGCGAGCATGTGCGCCCCGCTCACCGGGTCGAGCGGGCCCCAGACGAACCGCAGCGGGACGTCGCAGCGCTTGATCGCCGTCTCCCACCGGGCGGCGTAGCGGCGCCTTTCGGCGATGTACGCGAGCAGCGCGTGGCCGAGGTCGCGGCCGCCGCGGTTGCGCAGCGCCAGCCAGTGCTCGTGCAGCTCCTCGTCGGCGACGGGCCGCGCGATCACCTGCCGCAGGCCGCGGCGGAACGTCCGCTCCGAGGTCAGGCGCGTCAGCCACGGGCCGAGGGCCGGGTGGGCGAGCAGCTTCTGCACGGTGAGCGGCCGGTGGAGGTCGGGGAGCATCCCGCCGTTGAGGAAGGCCGCGGCGGTGATCTCGACCGGCAGGTCGCCGTCGTCGCGCCGCGCGAGCAGCTCCTGGCCCACCGACACGCCGTAGTCGTGCGCGACGATCGCCGTCCGGTTCACGCCGAAGCGCTTCCACGCCGCCTCCACCGCGTCGGCCTGCTCGAGCAGCGAGTAGCGGTGGGGCTTGGGCTTGTCGGAGTCGCCGAAGCCGAGGAAGTCGAGCGCCAGCAGCCGCCGCTCGCCGCCGAGCCGGCGGAACATCGGCGCCCAGTCGAGCGACGACGTGGGGAAGCCGTGCAGGAAGGTCAGGTGCGGCGCGTCGGCGACCTCGGCGCGGGACGACTCGCGGACGAAGATCCGCCGGCCGCCCGGCCCCTGGATCCGCGACCCGCCGGCCCACCACTCGGCGGCGCGGTCGATCACCCCGCCGTCGCGCCCGCCCGCGCGTGGTCGCGGACCAGCTCGGCGCTGTGCTCCGGCTGCTCCCACCAGAACAGGTGACCGATGCCCTCGAGCTCGACGAGCCGCGCGCCGGGGATCCGCTCGGCGATGACGCGCGAGTTGGCGGCGGGGAGCATCTGGTCCTCGGTGCCGTGGACCACCAGCGTCGGCGCCTCGATCTCCGCCAGCCGCGCGCTCGTGTCGTGCTGCGAGATCGCCTGGAGCTGGAGCATGATCGCCGCCAGTGGCACGCGCAGGGACAGGGCCATCTCGCGCCACTTCTCGTACTCGCCGGGCCGCGCCGCGAAGGGCTCGGAGACGTTGATCGCCCACCCCGTGCGCAGCGCCCGCTCGCGGTCGCCGGACTGCCAGCCGTCCGACAGCCGCTGGAACGTCGCCGGCGGCGTCAGGGCGCTGCCCTCGCCGCCGGCGTAGGAGCAGCCGATGACCAGCGTCCGGATCCGCTCCGGATGGCGCAGCGCGAGGTGCTGGGCGACCATCCCGCCCATCGAGACGCCGAGCACGTGGGCGCTCGTCACGTCGAGCTCGCCGAGCAGCGCCGCCGCGTCGTCGGCCAGCTGGTCGAGCGTGAACTGCGCGTCGACCGGGCTCGACCGGCCGATGCCGCGGTGGTCGTAGGCGATGACGTCGAAGTCGCGGGCGAGCGCATCGAGGAACGGATCGCCCCACGAGAGATGGGTGCCGCTCATGCCCATGACCAGCAGCAGCGGCTCGCCGGAGCCGCGGCGCTCGTAGTGCAGGTCGTGGCCGTCGACGGTGACGCTCGGCATGGCGGGCAGCCTAGACCTCGAGGACCATCTGGCCGTCCGGCACGGCGGGCTCGTCACCGTGGTCGAACGCGGCGACGCGGACGCCCAGGAGACGGACGGGGCGGGCCGGCGCGTACTCCCGCAGCAGCTCGAGCGCGACGCCGCCGACGACGTCCGGATCGTTGGTCGGCGCCGCGATCGTGCGCGCGCGCGTCACCGTCGTCCAGTCGTCGAGCCGGACCTTGATCGCGATGTTCCGCCCGCGGCGCTCCTGCTTGGCCAGTCGCACGCACAGCTCCCCGGCCAGCGCCGTGAGCCGTTCCTCCAGCTCGCCGTGATCGGCGATGTCGCTGTCGAACGTCGTCTCGCGCGACTCGGAGACGGCGATGCGCTCGAGCGTCAGGTGCTCGGAGCCGTAGAACTGCGCGCGGCGGCGCAGGTCGGGGCCGTGGTTGGCGCCGAACTCGCGCGCGAACAGCTCGTCGGGCGCGGCGGCCACCGCGCCTAGCGTCGTGAGCCCGAGCCGCTCCAGCCGCTCGACGGTCTTCGGACCGAACCCGGGAACGAGCCGGGGCGGTGCGCCGGCGAAGCGGGCGCACGCCTCCTCGCGGCTGAGCACGACGAAGCCGCGGGGCTTCTCGGCGTCGGACGCGACCTTGGCGACGAGCTTGTTCGGCCCGATGCCGACCGAGGCGTCCAGCCCCGTCTCGTCCTTGATCGCGGCGACGAGGCGGCGCATCGCCGCCCGCGGCGACATGAGCCCCTCGAGGTCGAGGTAGGCCTCGTCCAGGCCGACGACCTCGACGCGCTCGACGTGCGCCTTCAGCAGCGCCATCACCTTCGCCGACGCCTCGCGGTAGGCGGTGAAGTCGGGCGGGATGAGGATGGCGCCGGGGCAGAGCCGCCGCGCCCGGGCGGTCGGCATCGCCGAGCCGACGCCGAACTTCCGCGCCTCGTACGACGCGGTGGTCACGACGGCCCGCGGCCCGTTGCCGGAGACGATGACCGGCTTGCCGCGCAACTCCGGCCGGCGGAGCAGCTCGACGCTCGCGTAGAAGGCGTCGACGTCCAGGTGGGCGATGCGGGCCATCGGAGACCCGAACAGTAGTTCGGGACCCCGACGGCCCGGGGGCGCCACTAGTGGGCCACCCACACGCGCCCGACCGAGCCGAAGCCCAGCCGGTACTTCGTGGCGGCGGTGAGGTCGAACTCGCGCCCGCCCGCGTACGGCCCGCGGTCGATGACCCGCGCGCGGACGACGTGGCGCCCGTTGCGCAGCACGACCGTCGTACCGCACGGCAGCGTCTTGTGGGCGACGCCCACGGTGCCCGGCGAGAGGCGCCCGCCGCAGCCGAGCGCGTTGCCGTACAGGCCCGGCCCGTACCACGACGCGAGCGCCGGGCGGAACACGTTCAGGCGCCCGACGACGCGCTTGGAGGGCCGGGCGGTGCGATCGCCGCCGAAGCGCACGCGCACGAGCGAGGTGTCGACGCCGCGCGGGCGGTGGCGCAGCACGAAGCGGCCCCGCGCCGAGGTCAGGTCGGCGTCGATCTGACGCCAGCGCCCGTGCGCCAGGCGCTCGAGGCGCACGATGCGGTGCGACTGCCGCGGCTTCAGCGCGCCGCGCACGACGGCGGTGCGGCCGGCGCGGACGTTCAGGCGCTTGGCGCCGACGACGATCCTCGAGTTGGCGCGCTCGGATGCGGCGCCGGCCTCGGCAGTCTCGGGTGCGGGCGTCTGCGCCACGGCGGCGCCGCCCAGGGACAGGGTCGTTCCAAGCACACCCGCGGCCATCAGGGCCCGGGCGCGCAGCGATTGCGGCCTCAAGAGGAGGTCCTCCTTGAACTTCGGGCCGGCGCGCCTCTCGGAACATGCGCCGGCGAGTCACCGCGCGGGGGCGCACACGCTCCCGGCGGTCGAACAGCTGTTCGTGAAGGTACCCCCGAACAGCCATTCGACCGTGACCGCAGTCACAGTGGTTGAAAACCTGCAGATCGCTCAGATCAACCGACGTCGAGCGCCGGCGTGCCAGCCAGCAGCTGCGCGCCGATCGCGGCGAACATCGCGGTGCCGCGCGGCTCCTCGCCCCTCGCGAGCGCGTCGCGCCCCGCGGCGAGCAGCGCGCCGACCTGCACGGCCACCGGGTTCGCGTCGGCGCGGTGACAGGCGAGCTGCGCCAGGGCGAGCGGCTCGTCGACGCCCTGCTCGCGGAAGGCCAGGTTCGCGGCGACCGACGCGTGCGCCACCACGCGCTCGAACTCGACGTCGCGCGCGCCGAGGCGCCCGGGCCCGGGCGCCGGGCCGAGGTCGAGCGGATCCTCCCCGGCCAGCACGCGCTCGAGCGACGCCGAGGCGATCCCCGCCAGCGCGTCGCCGTCGAGCCCGACCGCCAGCGCGCAGCGCAGGAACGCGAGCGAGTGGTAGACGGGGCTGCCGTACGGCATGTCGCTCGCGTAGAGGATCCGGCCCGGCGGCACGTTGACGAAGAGCGCCAGCAGGTCGCTGACCTGCCACCACGCGGTGTCGAAGAAGAGGTTCGGCAGCTCGGCGGCGTACGGCGCGATCCAGCCCGTGTCGCTGATCCCCGCGTGCGCGAGGATCAGCCGCGCGCCGGGGTGCTCGCGGGCCATGTGCACCACCGACTCGCCGAGGTGCGGGATGCCGCGGCCCGCGTGGAAGAGGACCGCGACGCGCGCCTCCCCGGCCAGCGCGACGACCTGCTCGACGACGGGATGCGGCAGCACGAAGCCGTCCGAGCGCGGGTGGAGCTTGAATCCGCGCGCGCCGGCGTCGAGGCAGCGACGCGCTTCGTCGAGGGCGCCCTCGGCGTTCGGGTCGACCCGCGCCAGGGCGCGGAGCCGGCCGTTCGAGGCGGCGCACGCCTCCAGCACGCGGTCGTTGGCGGGCGGGTAGCCGGCCGGCTCCTGCGCCGGGAAGACCAGCGCCCGGTGCTGGCCGGCGCGGTCGAGCCCGGCGAGCAGGTCCTCCGGGTCGGCCTCGAACCCGTCGGGGTCGTCGTGGCCGATGTGCGTGTGCGCGTCGAACCACTCGGTACCGGAAGGCAGCGCGGCGACGTGCGCCGCGTGGAGCGGGCGGAGGAGCTCGTCGAACGGTTCGCCGGGCGCGAGGGCCAAGCGCGGCAGGCTACGCAGCCAGCGGCAGCGGCGACTCGCCCAGAGCCTCGGCCACCTCGCCGCGGAGCTTCGCCATGCCGAGCCGGATGCGGCTCTTGGCCGTGCCGAGCGGCACGCCGACGCGGCGCGCGATCTCGTCCGCGGTCAGGCCGCCCCAGTAGGCGAGCACGAGCGCCTCGCGCTGCGGGTCGGGCAGGCGGCGCAGCGCCTCGATGACCGCGGCGCGGTCGCCGGAGCGCTCGGCCGCGGCGAACGGCCGCTCCTCCACACGGGCCTCGGTGCGCGAGGCGACGAGCTCGAGCCGGTCGCGGGCGCGCCCGGCGGCCTGGCCCTCGCGGTAGAGGTCGAGCGCCCGGCTGCGGGCCATGAGCCGCAGGTACGAGCCGAGCTCGCCCCGCCTGGCGTCGAAGCGCTGCGGATCGCGCCAGAGCTTGAGGAAGACGTCCTGGGTGACGTCCTGCGCCTGGGCGGGGTTGCCGAGGATGCGCAGCGCGGCGCCGTAGACGCTGCGCGCGTGCTCGTCGTAGACGCTGCCGAAGGTGGAGGGGTGGGAGAGGCTCATGGCGATCCTTGTATGCCCGTGTGTGCCCAACATTATACACACTGTTGAAGGTTGCACGCCGGACCCTCTACAGACAGGATCCGGGCGATGGCACGAAACCCGGACCGCCTGACCGCGCTCGACTCCGCCTTCCTCCACATCGAGAGCGACGGCGCGGCCCACATGCACGTCGCCTCGGTGATGGTCTTCCAGGGCGATCCACCGGCCTACGACGACCTCGTCGAGGCGCTCGAGTCGCGGCTGCACCTCGTCCCGCGCTACCGCCAGCGCCTGGCCGACGTGCCGTTCGACCAGGGGCGGCCGGTCTGGGTCGACGACCCGCACTTCAACATCCGCTACCACCTGCGGCACACCGGCCTGCCCGCCCCGGGCGGCGTCGAGCAGCTCAAGAACCTCGCCGGCCGGCTGTTCTCCCAGCAGCTCGACCGCGGCAAGCCGCTGTGGGAGATCTGGCTGGTGGACCGGCTGGAGGGCGACCGCTTCGCGCTCATCGGCAAGACGCACCACGCGCTCGTCGACGGCGTGTCCGGCGTCGACATCACCACGGTGCTCTTCGACGCCGCGCCCGACCCGGCGCCGGTCGGGCCGCCGCAGCGGCCGTGGGCGCCGTCTCCCCCGCCCTCGCGCGCGCAGCTGCTCGCCGAGGCGCTCGTCGAGCGCGCCACCGACCCGGCCGAGGGCTACCGCGCCGTGCGCTCGCTCCTGCGCGCGCCGCGTCGTGTCGCCTCCCAGCTCGGCACCAGCGCCTCCAGCGTCGGGGCCATGCTCGGCACGCTCCTGCGCCCCGCTCCCCCCTCCCCGCTCAACGTGCCGATCGGCCCGCACCGCCGCTACACGTGGGTCGACGGCGACCTCGCCGAGTTCAAGGCGATCAAGAACGAGCTGGGCGGGACGGTCAACGACGTCGTCCTCGCCGCCGTGTCGCTGGCGGTCGGGCGCTGGCTGCGCCGCCACGCCTTCCCGACCGAGGGCCTCGAGCTGCGGGCGATGGTCCCCGTGTCGGTGCGCGCGGACGTCGAGCGCGGAGCGCTCGGCAACCGCGTCGCCGCGATGTACGCGCCGCTGCCGGTGGGGATCGAGGACCCCGAGGAGGTCTACCGGCGCGTGCACGAGTCGATGGCAGGGCTGAAGGAGTCCGGCCAGGCGGTTGGGGCACAGGTGATCACGCAGCTCGGCGACTTTGCCCCGCCGACGATCCTCAGCCAGGCCGCGCGGCTGCAGGCCCGGCAGCGGTGGTTCAACCTCGTCGTGACGAACGTCCCGGGGCCGCAGTTCCCGCTCTACGTCCTCGGCCACAGGCTCGAGCGCCTCTACCCGGTCGTGCCGCTCGCGCCGATGCAGGGGCTCGGCATCGCGATCATGAGCTACGACGGCAAGCTCGGCTTCGGGCTGCTCGGCGACTACGAGGCGCTCGCCGACATCGAGGACCTCGCCGACGACCTCGAGACGGCGATCGCGAAGCTCGCGCGGGTGGCCGGCGTGCGGCGCGCGTTCGGGACGAAGCGGCGCTCGCGGCCGAAGCGGCGCAGCCCCGCGCCGGCGACGTCGTGAGGCGCGGTGCCCTCATCGCCGTCGCGGCGGTCGTGACCGTGGCGGGGATCTTCGCCGTGCTCCTGTTCTTCAGCGGGCGCGACGACTCGACGCTGGGCGACGACGACGCGAATGCCCCCGGCCAGGCCGCGCCGTCGCTGACGGCGCCCGAGCTCGAGCGCGGCAACGTGGTCCTGCGCTTCGCCGCCCCCGCCGACCGCGAGGTCCTGCGCGCGCTGGCCGACGAGTTCGGCCCGGAGTCGCTCGCCGACCAGGGCCAGGCGGTCATCGTGCGCCGGGACCCCGGCTCGCAGGGCGTCGTCGCGGAGGCCTACAAGCGCACGCTGACGACGTCGGCGGCAGACGATCCGCAGCTCCGCGCCTTCGTCGAGTACTGGCTGGGTCGCGGCAAGCAGTGACATGATGCCGCGTCCATGCGGCTCGCGCTCGCGCAGATCAACGCCACCGTCGGCGACCTGAAGGGCAACGAGGAGAAGGTCGTCGCCCGCCTCGGCGAGGCGCGCGAGGCCGGCGCGCGAATCGTCCTCTTTCCCGAGTGCGCGATCAGCGGCTACCCCGCCGAGGACCTGCTGCTGAAGGACCACTTCCTCGCCGCCTGCCGCGCGACCGTCGACCGGATCGCCGAGCACACCGAGGGGCTCGTCGCGGTCGTCGGCTTCCCCGAGCGCGCGCACGACGTCTTCAACTCGGCGGCGGTGCTGGCGGACGGCCGGGTGGTCGCCGTGTACCGCAAGCTGCACCTGCCGAACTACGGCGTCTTCGACGAGGTGCGCTACTTCCAAGCCGGCGAGCGGCCGGCGCTGATCGAGGTCGACGGCGTGCTCGTCGGGCTGACGGTGTGCGAGGACATCTGGCAGCCGGGGCCGCCGGCGTCGCTCGAGGCGCTCGCCGGGGCGCAGCTCATCGTGAACATCTCGGCGTCGCCGTACGAGCACGGAAAGCCGGTGCGGCGCGAGAGCATGATCGTGCAGCGGG
>DASVRH010000359.1:0-8301 GCA_036388715.1 Solirubrobacteraceae bacterium
CTCGCACAGCTCGAGCGTCGCCGCGTGCAGCGCCTCCGCCTCCCAGGGCAACTCGGCGAACGCGCCGGCCGCCTCGCCGAGCACGTCGGCCGACCACTCGTTCTTGGCCACGCCCTTGGCCCACGCCGCCTCGTCGATCTCGACGGTGTCGGTGAAGAGGAACGCGAGCAGGTCCGGGACCTCGGAGAGGATCTGCACGCGGGTTTGCGCCAGCGGGGCGACCTGCGCGTAGAGCTCGGGGTCGAAGCGCGCGACCTTCGCCTCGACGAACGGGCGCGCGGCCTCGGCGAACTCGTCCTCGCTCATCGCGCGGAGGTACTCGGCGTTGACGTAGCGCAGCTTCTGCTCGTCGAAGAACGCGGGCGCGCGCGAGACGTCCTCCAGGCGGAAGCGCTCGACCATCGTCTCGACGGGCACGATCTCCTCGTCGTTGCCCGGGCTCCACCCCAGCAGCGCGAGGTAGTTGCGCATGGCCTCGGGGAGGTAGCCCTCGTCGCGGTACTGGAGGAGCTGGACCTTGTCGCGCCGCTTCGAGAGCTTCTGGCGCTTCTCGTTGACCAGGAGCGGCAGGTGGGCGAAGACGGGGTCCTCGGTCAGGCCGAGCGCGTGGCGGATCAGCAGGTACTTCGGCGTCGTCGAGAGGTGCTCCTCGCCGCGGATGACGTGGGTGACGCGCTGGAAGTCGTCGTCGACCACGTTGGCGAGCACGAACATCGGCGCCCCACCGCGGCGGACGATGACGAAGTCGTCGATCGTCGCGTTCTCGAACGTCGCGGAGTCGCGGATGACGTCGACGACGGTGGTCGACCCCTCGTCGGGGACCCGGAAGCGGACGACGTGGAGGTCGGAGGGGCCGAGGCCGCGATCGCGGCAGAAGCCGTCGTAGCCGCCGCCGGGCCCCTTCCTCGCCTCGATGGCCTCCGGCGTGCAGTCGCACCAGTACGCGTGGCCGGCGTCGAGCAGCCGGTTCGCCGCCTCGAGGTGGGCGTCGCGGCGCTCGGACTGGCGGACGATCTCCTCGTCCCACTCCAGGCCGAGCCAGCGCAGGCCGTCGAGGATGCCCTCGAGCCAGACGTCGGAGCTGCGGACCGGGTCGGTGTCCTCGTTGCGCAGCAGGAACGCGCCGCCCTCGCGGCGGGCGAAGAGCCAGTTGAACAGCGCGGTGCGCGCCCCGCCGACGTGGAACGGGCCGGTCGGAGACGGGCAGAAGCGGGCGCGCGGAGGCACCGCTCTGACCATATAACGCCGTACAGTTCGGGCTCGTGCGCCATCTGCGCATCCCGATCTGGCGTGAGGGGCGGGTCCCGCTCGAGCACGCGGCGCTGCTCCGAAACCCCGTTTTGCGGGGCGAAGGCGTCCCGCGCGGCGACGGCGGCCCTGTGCTGCTCGTCCCCGGCTTCCTCGCCGGCGATCCGTCGCTGGGGACCATGGCCGGGTGGCTCAAGCGGCTCGGCTACCGGCCCTCGCGCGCGCGGATGCGCGCCAACGTCGACTGCGAGACGCGCTCGCTCGACCGGCTCGAGGCGTCGCTGGAGGCGCTGACCGAGCGCCACGGCCGCAAGGCGGCGGTCGTCGGGCAGAGCCGTGGCGGCACCATGGCCCGCGGCCTGGCGTTGCGCCGGCCCGACCTCGTCTCGACCGTCGTCGCGCTCGGCTCGCCGATGACCGACCAGTTCGCCGTCCACCCGCTCGTGCGCGCGCAGGTCACCGCGCTCGGCGCGCTGGGCACCTTCGGCGTGCCCGGGCTGATCGGCCGCGGCTGCACCCACGGGGCCTGCTGCGAGGAGACGCGGGCGCGCCTCGGCGAGCCCTTCCCGGAGGACGTGCGCTTCGTCTCGGTCTACTCCCGCAGCGACGGGATCGTCGACTGGCGCTCGTGCCTGGACCCCGCCGCCGAGCACGTCGAGGTCTCCTCCAGCCACATCGGGATGGCCGTCCACCCCGACGTCTTCCGCGCGGTCGCCCGCGCGCTGGCCCCGCGCGCCGAAGGGTCGTTGCGCGCCGCGGCGTGATCCGGCGGACGCTGCTCGTCGCCGTCGCGGCGGCGTCGCTGGCGACCGGGCAGGCGTGGGCGAGCGAGGCGCCGAGGATCCTCGCGACGGGCGACTCGATGATGCTCCTCACCGACGAGGAGCTGAAGGACGCGCTCGCCAACCGGGCGCACGTGCTCTCCGACGTGCGCGCGGCGACGGGGCTGACGAAGCCGCACCTCTTCGACTGGCAGCACTACGCCCGGCGCCAGATGGCGCGCCGCAGGCCCGACGTCGTCGTCGCGGCCATGGGCGCCAACGAGGCCTTCGCGATCGGGCGCGCGAAGTGCTGCGGGCGGCGCTGGTCGGCCCGCTACTCCAAGCGCGTCGAGCGGCTCGCCGCCTCCTGGCGGCGCCACGGCGCCGACGCCGTCTACTGGCTGACGCTGCCCGAGCCGGTGGAGAGCTTCATCACGCCGCGCGTCCGCGGCGTCAACCGCGCGGTGCGCGCCGCGCGGGGGATCCGCCTCGTCGACGCCTACGCCCTGCTCACGCCCGACGGCGTCTTCCACCGCGACATGGAGACGTCGCCGGGGGTCGTCCAGCAGGTGCGCTCGGACGACGGCGTGCACCTGTGGTGGCCGGGCGCGCGGATCGTCGCCGCGCAGATCGTGCGCCAGCTCGAAGCCGACGGCGTCGTCTAGCCGCGCGGGCGCCGCGGCGCCGGATGGGGCAGCTTCGTCGCCGCCTCTGCCCGCACGCCGTCGAGCACGACGGCCAGGTAGCGGCGCCAGAGCTCCGGCTGGTGCTCGAGTCGCCAGGCCGGCAGCCGCGCCGCGACGGCGCACAGCGACGGGACGTCCTCGATGACGAGGTCGCCGCGCACCGCGCCCGCCTTCTGGGCGCGGCGCAGGATCGGCCGCAGCGCCTCGATCACCCGCTCGCGGGCGGCCATCGCCGCGCCGGGCTCGAGCTGCTGGACGACCTCGAAGAACGCGCGGTCGCGCGCGATGGCCTCGGCGAACGCCTCGGCCGCGGTGGCGAAGGCCTCCCACGGGTCGTCGAGCGCGCGGATCTCGTCGAAGCGCGCGCTCAGCCGCTCGATCCGGTCCTCGACGATCGCGCGGAGCAGGTCCTCCTTCGCGGGGAAGCGGCGGTAGAGCGTCCCCACGCCGACACCCGCCTCGCGGGCGATGGCGTCGAACCCGACCCCGACGCCACGGGTGGCGAACACGTCGCGCGCGGCGTCGAGGATGCGCCGCCGGTTGCGCTCGGCGTCGGCCCGGAGAGTGGCTTCGCGCACACTCATGGTGCGGCGCAGGCTAGCGCGCTATCTTGGCGGAAGTGGAGGCTCCACTTCTGACATGACACACACGGTCCACGGAAAGCCCGTCGCGCCCGTCCTCGGCGCGCTCCTGCTCGCGGCCCTCGCCTTCGCCCTCGCGCAGACGATGGTCATGCCCGCCCTCCCGCACATCGCGGAGGAGTACGCCACGTCCGCCTCGTCGGCCGCCTGGGTCCTCACCGGCTTCTTGCTCTCCGCCGCGGTCTGCACGCCGCTGGCGGGCAAGCTCGGCGACGTCTTCGGCAAGGGCCGCGTCCTGACCGTCGTCCTCCTCGGGTTCGCCACCGGCTCGGTCATCTGCGCGCTCGCGGGCTCGATCGAGCAGGTCATCGCCGGCCGCGTCGTCCAGGGCGTCGCGGGCGGCGTCTTCCCGCTGGCCTTCGGCATCGTCAACGACGAGCTGCCGGGCGAGAAGCGCGCGGTCGCCATCGGCCTGATCTCGGCGATGTTCGGCATCGGCGGCGGCGTCGGCCTCCCCCTCTCGGGGATCATCGTCGACAACTTCCACCTGTCGCTGCTCTTCTGGACCGGGCTGATGGCGCTGCCCGCCGCGGCCGCCGCCTGGTTCTACGTCCCGCCCTCGCCGGCCCGCAACCGCACGCGGATCGACTGGGGCGGCGCCGCCGTCCTCTCGCTGGGCCTCGTCGCCATCCTCTTCTCGCTCACCAAGGCGAACCAGTGGGGCTGGGGCTCGCCGGAGTTCCTCGGCCTGCTCCTCCTCGGCCTGGCCACGCTCGCCGCGTTCGTCGCGCTCGAGCTGCGCGTCGCCGACCCGCTGATCGACATGCGCGTCCTCGGCCGCCGCCCCGTGCTGGCCACGAACGGCACCGGCTTCCTCGTCGGCGTCGCGATGTTCGGCTCGTTCCTGCTCGTCCCGCAGTTCAGCCAGGCGCCCGAGAGCACCGGCTACGGCTTCGGCATGAGCGTCACCGAGGCCGGCCTCGTGATGCTGCCGTCCGCGCTGACGATGCTCTTCGCCGGCCCGCTGGCCGGGCTGCTCGGCACCCGGATCGGCTTCCGCGCCGTCCTCGCCATGGGCACCGCGCTGGCCGGCTCGTCGTTCTTCCTGCTCGCCGTCGCCCACGCGCACGTGTGGCAGTTCATGCTCAGCGGCGTCCTCGTCGGCGCCGGGATCTCGTTCGCCTTCGGCGCGATGGCCAACCTCATCGTCGTGTCGGTCGACGCCCGCGACGTCGGCATCGCGACCGGCATCAACACCGTCACGCGGTCGATCGGCGGCGCGTTCGGCTCGGCGATCGTGACCGCGCTGCTGACGGCGGACACGATCGGCGGCACGCCGCTGCCCACCGAGGGCGCCTACACCGAGGCGTTCACGCTGTCGGGCTTCGTCGCGCTCGTGGCGCTGTGCGCCGCGCTGGCGATCCCGCGGGCGGCGCGCGCCCGGCGCGAGCTCAGCCCGCAGCCCGCCTGAGCCCCGCCCGTATCCTCGGAGGCGTGGCGGACTGGACCGATCACGCGCTGACGACGCTCGAGCGCCAGGGCTACCGCGCCGGCTCGGCGCGGCGCACGGTCGTGGAGCTGCTCGGCCGCCAGCACTGCTGCCTGAGCGCGAAGGAGATCGAGGAGGCGTTGCGCGCCGAGGGGCGCGAGGTCGGCCTGGCCTCCGTCTACCGCGCGCTCGAGGTGCTCGACGAGCTGCGGCTCGTGCAGCGCCTCGACGCCGGTGAGGGCGTCGTCCGCTACGAGCCCGCGCACGCCGGCGGCGACCATCACCACCACATCGTCTGCGACACCTGCGGCACCGTCGCCTCGTACGAGGACGAGGAGCTCGAGCGCGCGATCGGGTCGCTCGCCTCGCGGCTGAGCTGGGACGTCGAGACGCACGACGTCGTGCTGCGCGGGCGCTGCCCGCGGTGCAGTGGAGGCCCCGCTACTCGATGAGGACCGGCGTGCCGACGGGCACGCGGCGGTACAGCTGGATGACGTCGGCGACGCGCATGCGGATGCAGCCGTGCGACGCGCGGGTGCCGATCGACCACTCCTCGGCGGTGCCGTGGATGCCGACCGACCCGTTCACGCCGAGCCACCGCGCCTTGAGGGGGTTGTCAGGCGCGCCGCCGGGGATGGTGCGCCCCGCGTAGGAGCCCGCCCACGGCCGGTTCGGCGCGTGCCACGGCGGGTTGACCTGCTTGCTCTGGATGTTGAAGAGCCCGCTCGGCGTGTCGAAGCCGGCCTGCCCGATCGCGATGCCGTACGTCCGCGCGTGGCGCAGGTGCTTGAAGAGGCGGAGCTTCAGCCCGGTGCGGTCGACGGTGAGGATCGTCGCGTACTGCCGGCGGACCTCCTTCGTCGTGGTCGCGGGCAGGTCGGGGTTCAGCTTCGCGCGCACCGTCCGCTTCAGGGCCGGGTCGAGCAGCAGCTTGGAGATCGTGCGCGCCAGCTCGTGCTCGTTGATCGTGCGTCCCCGCTTCCCCTTGCGGAGGAAGACGTCGGTCAGCTCGATCCGCACGCTCGCGTCCTTCGGCTTCTTCGCGACCTGGCGGTCGACGTCGACGGCGAAGCGGCGGACGGCCTTCTCGTCGTGGCGCAGGGCGAGATCGACCTCGACGCCCGGGCCCTTGTCGCGCCCGGCGTAGTACGCGCGCTTGGCGGTGCGCAGCGCGTTGAACTTGACTTGGGCCTGCGTGGCCCCCAGCGTGAACTCGCGGCCCGCGGTCTTGACGACGACGGGGCGGTCGACCAGCTCGCGCAGCGCGAGCTCGAGCGTCTGCGAGGCCTGCTCGACGTTCTGCCCGCCGAGGTCGATCCCGCCGGCCTTGACGCCCTCGGCGATGATCTGGCGCTGCTCGAGGGGCGGCATCGGCTCCTGCGCGGATGCAGGCGCGCTTGCAAGCGCGCCGGCGAGGCAGGAGAGGACGACGAGAAGCCGAAGGCTCACGATTCGCAAGGTACCCGCGCGGCCGCGTCAGGCCGCAAGAGTGCTTTCACCGGGCAGCGCCTCCGCCCCGTGAGCGACGAAGAACTCGTCGATGTACTTCCACGTCGCGCGCTTGGCCGACCGGCCGGTGAGCACGCCCAGATGGCCGCCGGGCGCGCGCTCGAGGCGCACCTCGGGGCTGTTCGGCAGCAGGCCGCCCACGTGATGGACCGCGGGCTGCGGCGCGAGCACGTCGTTGTCGCCGGCGACGGACAGCACCGGCACGCGCACGTCGGCGAGGTCGATCTCGCGGTCGGAGAGGACCATGTGGCCGTCGGCCAGGTCGTTGACACGGAAGAACTGGTGGTAGAGCTGGCCGAAGGTGCGCCCCGGGTACGCGTACATGCGCGACATGAACCGGTCGACGGCCTCGACGTGGGCGAGCCAGTCGCGGTCGTGCAGGTGCGTCGCGATGGCGATCGGCTTGGTGATCTCCTTGTCGATCGACGTCAGCTGGAAGGCCCGGCGCACGAGCGGCGACGGCGCGCCGCCCATCGCGCGGTAGACCTGCGTCAGCAGCGCGCCCTGGGTCAGGTTGGCGATCGGGCGGATCGGCGCCATCAGCCGCACGCGGGTGAAGTCGAACGGGCTGGCGACGAGGGCCATCGAATTGACGGGCAGCTCCTCCTCGCCCGCGGCCGACAGCAGCGCCATGATCCCGCCGAGGCACCAGCCGACGACCTGCACCGGAGCGCCGCCCGTGTCGTCGCTGACGCGCCGGATCGCGTTCGGGATGACCTCCTCGACCCAGTGCTCGAGCCCGAGCTCGCGGTCGGAGTAGGAGATCGGGCCGTAGTCGACGAGGTACGTCGGGTGGCCGAGGCCGAGCAGGTGCTCGGCGAGGCTGTGGCCGCGGCGCAGGTCGAAGCAGTGCGCCGGGGCGGCGAGCGGCGGCACGAGGAGCACCGGCAGCGCGCGGTCCGGCGCGTCGGTGGTGCGCAGGTAGCGGAAGACCGTGCACTTGGCCTGCTCGTGGATGATCTTCGCCGGCGTCGGGCGCAGGACGGCGATGCCGCCGCGGAAGAGCTTGTCGAACAGGTTCGCGGCGGCGGCGGAGAGCTGCGTCGGGCTCGGCGGCGTCGGAGGCATCGCACGCCGAGAGTAGGGCAAACCCCATCAACGCTGGCGGGTTCGGCCCCTGGCCCCGGGTTCCCGGCGCGGCGAGATTGCCGCCATGACCAGCACGCGCCGCGCCCTCTGCCTCGTCACCGCCGCCACCGCCCTCGCGCTGCCGGCGGGCTCCGCCTCCGCCGCCGTGACGTGCTCGTACAGCGCGGCGCAGAAGAAGGCGTCGGTCACCGCCACCACCACGAGTCCTGCCGCGAAGGTACGGCGCGGCTTCGGGGGCGACGCGATCGTCGTCAACGACATGCCCTGCGGCGAGGCGACCGTGCAGAACACGGACACGATCGCCTACGTCGACATGACCAACGACCTCGGCACCTCGCTCGAGGTCAGCCTGAACAGCGGGCCGCTCGCCCCGGGCGCGTCCTCGGAGGTGCTCGGCGACGAGGAGATCGAGATCACGGCGGCGTTCGGCGGCGGCGAGGACGAGCTGCGCGTGGCCGGCGCCGAGACGCCGGATCATCTCCGCCTCGGCACGATGAACGACGGGCGCCTCGGCGTCGACTTCGACGGCGGCGCGACGACGCTCGACGTCGACCTGGAGGCCTCCGGCGTCGACGTCCTGCACGTCGTCGGCCATCAGGGCGACGACGACATCCGCGCGAACGGCGGCGCCAACTTCGCCGCCCCGGTGGCGATGGGCCTCGCGATCGAAGGCGAGCAGGGCGACGACGTGCTCCGCGGCGGGGACGGCAGCGACACCGTTTCCGGCGGCTCCGGGTTCGACACGCTCCGCGGCGGCAAGGGCGACGACACCCTGCTGCCCGCCGAGGCCGACGACGAGGTGGAGGGCGGCCTCGGCCAGGACGAGATCAGCTACGCCGACACCTCCCAGGGCGTGACGCTGGACCTCGGGGAGCCCGCGCCGCAGGACACGGGCGGGGCCGGCACCGAGACGGTCGGCGGTGTCGAGGACGTCACCG
>DASVRH010000360.1:0-5368 GCA_036388715.1 Solirubrobacteraceae bacterium
CGCCGTCTCGGCCCTGCTCGGCCTGCTCGCCGTCGGGCTCGCCGCGCTGCTCGTCCTGCGGGCGCGCCGCGGGCGGCGGCCGGCCGACGCCGACGCCGAGCACCCGACCGACGTCCTGACCGCCGTGACGCAGGTGCCGGCCGATCCGCTCGTGCGCCGCCGGGAGACCGCGTTCGACGAGGTCCCCGACGACGACTTCGACGTGGTCATGCGCTCGAGCCGCGAGGAGGCGCGATGAGCCCGCGCGAGCGCCGCCTGCTCAGCGACCTGCGCGCGATGGAGGACCTGGCGGCCGCCGGTCACGTCACGTTCCGCAGCGAGGGCGACCCGCCGGAGGTCTACCGGCTCATGCTGAACGGCGCCGGCCTCGCGAAGGACGCCGAGGGACGCCTCGCGGTGCGCCGGCTGCACCGCTGCGACGTCTACCTGCATCTCGAGTACCCCCGCCGTCCGCCGGTCGTCACGTGGCAGACGCCTGTCTTCCACCCCAACCTGCTCGGGCCCGACCGCAACGGCGGCGTCTGCCTCGGCAGCTGGAGCGCGGCCGAGAGCCTCGCCGACCTCTGCCGGCGGCTCCACGCGCTCGTCACCTACCAGTCGTTCAACACCTCAGACGCCCTGGACAACGAGGCCGCGGCGTGGGCGCGCGAAGCAGGGGTCGCTCCCGGCGTCAACGTCGCGGCGCTCGCCGGCACCGAAGTCGCGCCGGAGCCGCTCGTCGAAGCGAGGGCCGCCCGATGACCCATTCCGGCGTGCCGACTCCCGGAGGAGCCATGCGTGAGCACACCGCCAAGATCCCCGAGATCACCGGGCTGCAGGGCGTCAGCGACGACGTCGTCTACCCGCACGTCTTCGGCAACGCGGACCGCGAGGTCGGCGGCGTCCTGGTCGGGCGCAGCGCGCCCTCCGGCCGCCTGCCGATGGTGACCGGTGCGATCGCCGCCCTCCACGCGGACGAGCAGCGAGCCACGCTGACGTTCACGCACAGCGCCTGGGAGCACGTGCACCGCTGCCTCGACGAGGAGTACCCGCCCGACACCGAGATCGTCGGCTGGTACCACAGCCACCCCAGCTTCGGGATCTTCCTCTCGGAGCACGATCTCTTCATCCATCGCCAGTTCTTCTCGTCGCCGTCGCAGATCGCGCTCGTCGTCGATCCCCACAATCGGACCGAGGGGGTCTTCAGCTGGCGGGGAGACCGGATCGCGCCGCTCTTCGAGCGTCCCACGCCGCCCGGCTGGGTCGCGGACGTGGGCAACGCGCCGGTCGGTCACCCCGAGGCGGCGGCGGGGCCTGCCGCGTACGGCGCGCTGCCGCCGGCACCGGCGCGGCGGCGCAGCTATCCGGTCCTCCCGCTCATTGCGGCGACGGTCGCCGGCGCCGCGATGGGGCTGGCGTTCTGGGGGTTCGTGTCCGACGACGACGCGCCCGAGTCGCCGGCGCGTCAGGTGCAGCCGCAGCAGCAGCAGCAGGCGCCGACCGAGGAGCAGCGGCAGCAGCGGCGCCAGGCGCGCCGCGAGCGGCGCGCGCGGGAGCGGGCGCGGCAGACGCCGGCGGCGCCCCAGCAGACGGCACCGGACGAGCAATCGCAGGCCGCTCCGCAGGAGGGGACGTCGACCGTGGAGCTGCCGCCCAACAACCAGGACCAGCTGATCGACGGGGATACGCCATGAGCATCGGGACACAGGGACCGCGGCGGAGCGTCGCGACGACGGAGCAGACCGGCCGCGCGTGCCCGTACTGCCGCTTTCCGCTGAAGGAGGGCGTTGAGATCGTCGAGTGCGGCGTCTGCCAGGCAGCGCATCACGGCGACTGCTGGAGCGACAACGCCGGCTGTGCCGTGGTGGCGTGCCTCGGCGGTCCCTCCAGCGAGGCGGCGGCCGCCCTGCCGGCGGCGGCGCCGACCGCCGCACCGGTCGCCGCGCCCACGTCCGTGTCCCCGCAGGCGCCAGCGGCGGCGCCCGCCGTTCCCGTGGCCGGCTACGGAGGGCCTCCGCCTCCGCCGCAGCAGCCCTGGGCGGGTACGCCGCAGCCCTCGCCGCCCTCGAGGACCGGTCCGTGGCTCATCGCGGCCGTGCTCGTGCTGGCGCTGGCGGTTGGGGGGACGGCCGTCGCGGTGATCACCACCGGCGGCGACAACTCGACGTCGCCCGCGGAGACCGTGACGGTCGGCGAGCAGGCGAGCGAGACGCCCGCGATCCCGAGCGAGGAGCCGACGGACGAGGGGATCGAGCCGGCGGTGGAGGAGGGGACGGAGCCGGCCACCGACCCGAACGCCTTCCCCGACATCTCGCGCTCGCAGATGCGCTCGGAGATCGAGACGCTGCTCATCGACCACCATCAGGCGATCGTCGAGGGCGACTACAGCAGCGCCTGGGACCTGATGACCGCGCGCAAGCAGCGGCAGAAGGAGGCCGACCCGGGCTACGCCCAGTGGGCTGACGACCAGTCGACCTTGTCCGGCTACCTGAAGCCGTCCGGGCTGCGCGCGCGCATCCAGGACGTGAACGAGGCGACGGGCGTCGTCCAGGTGATGGTGACCGGCATGCGCTGGACGAAGCCGGGCGCTACCTGCAGCGAGTGGTCGGGTGTGACCTGGGTGCGGTGGGAGAACGGCGGCTGGTACTACGACCCCGGCTACTCGACGACGCCGCAGCGCACGCGCGACTGGAAGAACCGGTTCTCCGAGCTGCTGGGCGGGTCGTGCTGAGCGACGACTTCAGCCGCGCGTTCCGCGACCCGGGACCGCTCGTCCTCGCGCTCGCGTGCGGGATGGCGCTCGGGATCTTCGGGGGCGCGGTGACGTCCGGGGGCGACGAGCCCGAGAACGGGCCCGCGACGACCGTCGCCGCCGAAGAGCAGCAGGGCGCCTCGCCGGAGGTGGGCGGCGAGAGCGGGGACGAGCTGCCGCCACCGGCGTCCGACCCGAGCCCGCCGCGAGGAGGGCCGGGGAGCTCCGGCGTCTCAGGGATCCGCCTCGACGCGCTCCGCGCGGTCGAGCGACGCTACGGTGGCGTCGCCGAGGCGGCGGTCTGGGTCGGCGGGTGGCAGGTCCCGACGGTGTACGGCGACGCGAAGCGCAAGATGCGGATGTGGAGCATCAGCAAGCCGGTCACAGCGATCGCCGCGCTGCGCGCGACACCGGGTGGGAAGCCGTCGGCGGCGCTCGCGGGGGCGATCGAGAAGGCTCTGGTGGAGTCGCACAACTGCGCGCAGCGCCGTGTCGTCCTCGGGCTGCAGACGCTGACGAAGAAGGGGCCGGCCGGGGCCCAGGCCGCCTTCGACGGCGTGCTGGCCGACGCCGGCGTGCGGGCGACGCCCGCGAACGTCGGGAGCGCGATCGAGGACTGCGCGGAGTACTTCAGCCGGCCGGGAACGGGCGGCGTCGACACCGGCGGGAACGCCGCGCAGTTCGGGACATCGGAGTGGACGATCGTCGACGCCGTCACGTTCGCGCGTGCGCTCGGCGCTCGCAAGTTCGGCGCGCCGGGCGACCGGGTCCTCGAGCTGCTGCGGCGCGAGAAGCTGGTGAGCGAGGAGCAGAAGCGCACCGGCTTCACGGTCCCCGCGGACTGGGGGGCCGGCAGGGCCCTGGGCCCGTGGGAGCCGTCGTACAAGGCCGGATGGGGCGGTGAGCATCAGCGCGAGTTCATGGCCGCGCAGATCGTGACCTTCCCGCTGCAGGGCCAGCAGATCGCCATCGCGGTCGCGTTCCATCCAGACAAGCAGCCGACGAGCGACGATCCAGGATCCACGACGGCCCCCGCGGCGGTCGAGCGCATGCTGCGGATCATCGGGGCGCAGGTGCAGAGGGCGGCACAGGGATGACGCGCGCCATGGTCTCGCCGGAGGACGTCGGGCGCAGCTGCCCGTACTGCCGCTTCCCGCTGAAGGAGGGGATGGAGGCCGAGCGCTGCGACGCGTGCGGCGCGCTGCATCACGAGGACTGCTGGCGCGACTGCCAGGGCTGCGCCGTCGTCGGCTGTGTCGGCGGGCAGTCGGCCGCCCCCGTCGGCGACCTCGCAGCGGTCAGCGGTCAGGCGCCCGCGACCGCCGTGATGCCCGCCGCCGGCGTCGAGCACGCCGCACCGGCCGCGAAGGCGCCGCTCGTTCCGCCGCCACCGCCGAGCGCGGCGCCGCCCGCGCCTGCCGGCGGCGGTGGGGGGAACCGCTCGCTCGTCCTCGGCCTGGTCGGCGGCCTCGCGATCGCCGCCGCCGGAGTCGGCGGGTTCGCGCTCGCCGGCTCGGGCGGCGACGAGAAGCCGGCGCCCAGTCGCCCCGCCGCGGAGACTGTCGCCCAGCCGCCGGCGACGCCGCCTTCCGAGGACGTCGAGCCCGTCGCGCCGACCGAGGCCGAGATCGCCGAGAGGATCCAGGCGATCGTTGCGTTCTCGCTGGAGGGCCGCACCGCGGTCATCCAGGGCCGCTACCAGGACGCGATCGACAACCGCGAGCGCGTGCTTCGCCGCCTCGATGGAATCGACGGCGCGACGGGACGCGTGGCGCGGGCGCGACGCGTCCTGCGTCAGGCGATGGAGGCGTCGCTCGAATCCGACCGCCACTACGCAAACGGGACCGACGCCTCCGGGACCGATGCCGAGGCGACGCGGCTGAAGCAGGAGTTCGTCACCGTCTGGAACCCGATCGCCCGCGAGCACGGGCTGTCGAGCTACGGCGCCGGCGAGATCTAGGACATGGGCGACGGCGACGGAATGACGGGGAAGGACGATCGCGGGCGGCTCGTCATCGACTTCGGCGACGCGGGCGGGGCCGACACCCCCGGCGAGCCCGCTGCCGCCGACGGCGACCCGCGCTTCGGCGAGGTCCTGGGCGGGTGCCGGCTCGACGCGGTCGTCGGCCGCGGCGGGATGGGGATCACCTACCGGGCCTTCCAGCTGCAGGAGCAGCGGACGGTCGCCGTGAAGGTGGTGCGGCCCGAGCTCGCGGCCAATCCGGAGTTCCGCGCGCGGTTCCAGGAGGAGATCCGCTCGGCGGCGGCCGTCGACCACCGGCACGCGGTGACGGTGCACTTCTCCGGCAGCGATGCGGGACGGCTCTTCGTCGTCATGCAGTACATCGACGGCATTGACCTCCGCGCGCGCCTGGAGCGCGGGCCGCTCACCGCCGAGCCGGCCGCCCGGATCGCCGAGCACATCGGCGGCGCCCTCGCGGCCGCCCACGCCAGCGGGGTCGTGCACCGCGACGTCAAGCCGGAGAACATCCTGATCGCCGGAAAGGGCGATCGGCGAGACGCCTTCCTCACCGACTTCGGGATCGCCCGCGCGGTCTCCTCGCCGCGCCTCACGCGCAGCGGCAGCTGGGTCGGCACGATCCTCTACGCCGCGCCGGAGCAGATCCACGGCGATGA
>DASVRH010000361.1:0-15377 GCA_036388715.1 Solirubrobacteraceae bacterium
GCCGCCTGCGACGAGGCGATCGCGCGTGCCAGGGAGGAGCTCGCCGGGCTGGAGGACGAGCGGGCCCGCGCCGCGGACGAGGCCCTGGCGGCCGCGCCGGCCGGCGCGGGCGAGCGGATGGAGCCCGCTCCGCGCGCGGACCGGAGCGCCCGCCCCGCGTCGCTGGAGGACCTGCGCGTCGTCGCCGACGCGCCGCTCGCGCCCCCGCGCGACACCGCCGGCCTGCTGCGCGCCGAGCCCGGCGAGGTCGACGTCGTCGTCCGCGCGCGCGGCCCCGTCGAGGAGCTCCACGCGTGCCTCTCGGCGCTCCTGGAGCGGACCGGCCGGCCGTTCCGGCTCGTCGTCGACGGGGAGGAGGCCCAAGAGGAGACGGCCGCCTACCTCGACCGCCTCGCCGAGCAGGAGCCCGCGGTGGCGCGGAGGGGGTCGGAGGGCGCGGCCTCGCCCGGCGCCCACGTCGTCCTCCTCGACTCCCGCGCGGTCGTGACGCGGGGCTGGCTCGACCGCCTCCTCGACGCGGCGCGGGCCGAGGGCGTCGGCGTCGCCGGGCCCGCTTCCGGGCTCGCGCTGCCGGACTGGCTGACCGAGGACGGCGTGGCCGCCCTGCTCGCCCGCGCGCCGGGGCCGGACGCGGAGGCGGTCGACCGACTCGATCCCTTCTGCCTGTGCGGCGCGGGCGGGCGGGCGGCGATCGCGACGCGGTCCTACGTCGCCGGCGGCGCGCCGGCCCCGGCGGACGTCGGCGAGCGCCTCGCCCCGGCGCTGGCCGGGCCGGCGGCCTTCGTCGAGCGGCTGCCCCGGCTGCGCGTCACGTTCGTGCTCGGCGGCGTGCCGCGCGCGGGCTCGGGGCCCGTCCACTCCGTCCTCTCCGAGGTCGCCGCGCTGCGCTCGTCCGGCGTCGAGGCGAGGGTCGCGGTGCCGCCGGCGGCGTGGCGCAACGCCGTCGCGGCGCATCCGGACGCGACGGGCGCGCTCGTGGGCTACCGCGACGAGGCCCACGCGGCCGACCTCGTGGCCGCCGACGACGTCGTGGTCGCGTGCGACGTCGGCTCCGTCCCGGCCGTGGCGCGGGCGGCGGCCGGCGGGGCGGGCGTCGTCGCGGCGCGCTACGTCCACGACTTCGAGCCGCTCTACGCCCGCGCCGGCTCGCGCAGGGCGACCGAGGCGGAGGGCTCCTACGCGGCGATCCCCGGCGCGCTGCTGTACGCCAAGAGCGACTGGCTGCGCGCGCTGCTCGGCGAGCGCCTGGGCGCGCCGGTCGCGAAGGTCGAGCCGGGCCTCGACCGCGACGTCTTCCACGCGGAGGGCCGGCGCGACGCCGAGGGGCCCGTCCACGTCGTCGCGCAGATCCGGCCGCGGTCGCCGCGCCGCGCGCCGCGTGAGACGCTGGCCGTCGCCCGCCGGCTCGCGGAGGCCCACGGCGACGCCGTGCGGGTCACGACGTTCGGCTGCGACGTCGCCGACCTCGGGCGCGTGGGCGGCGCTCCCACCGGCGTGCGACACTCCGGCATCCTGCGCCGTCCGGGCGTCGCCGACCTGCTGCGCGACGCCGACGTCTTCCTCGACTGCTCGTGGTACCAGGCGTTCGGGCGCACCTCGCTCGAGGCGATGGCGTGCGGCGCGACAGCCGTCCTCCCGCGGGTCGGGGGCGCCCGGGCGTTCGCGGTCGATGGCGAGAACGCCGTCCTGGCCGACACGTGGGACGTGGAGGCCACCCTCCGCGCCGTGGCCGCCCTCGTCGCGGAGCCGGATCGCCTGCGCGCCCTCCAGGCCGCGGCGCCGGCGGCGGCGGCGGGCTTCTCGACCGTCCGCGCCGCGCTGTCGCAGTACACGCTGTTCTGCCACGCCGCGGCGGGCTAGAGCTGGTCGAGCACGTCCTCGACCAGCTCGGCGTCGACGGCGAAGTCGGCGTAGCGCGGCGAGAGGCCGGTGTCGTCGATCGGCTCGCCGAACACGTAGGTCAGCTCCGTGCCGGTCACCGTCGAGATCAGCAGGTCGGTGACCGGCGTGAAGCGCCGCGGCGAGACGACCACGCAGCGCGCGCCGGGGTGCAGGAAGCCCGCGAGGTACATGTTCGAGCCCGACGTGCCGGCGAGGACGTCCGCGCCGCGGGCGAGCGAGACCTGCTCGCCGAACGGCAGCTGCTCGGGATAGACGATCCGGAACCCGCGCGCCCGGAAGCGCTCCTCGACGACGTCCTCGTCCACCAGCCGCCGGCGCTTGGTGAACGCGCGGCGCGACAGGAAGACGCGCCGGTCGGGGCCGCGCGGGTGGGCATCCCGGATGCGGCCGTAGGTCGAGGCCATCTCCGGCGTCATGAACCGCTGCAGCCGGCAGGCGCGCGACGGCACGACCAGCCGCTCGAACCGCATCGGCCGCGTCACGTGCAGGACGCGCTCGATCCCCAGCGCCTCCAGCAGCGGCTCCTGCCACGAGGCGAGCGCGTCCTCGTAGACGACGTAGGTCGCCTCCGGGCGCGGGTGCCAGGCACGGCCGAGCCCCTCGGTGAGGCAGTGCCCGAAGTGGCCGGGGAAGAGCGTCCCGAGCAGCACGTGCTCGCCGGCCACCCGCTCGGCGTCCGCCACGTCGGCCAGCAGGCGGTGGCCGTCGTCGCCGGTGGCGACCAGGTCCCGGGGCAGGCTCGCCCGCGGGCCGCGGACGTAGAAGGAGTCGTCGAGCAGCGCCCCGTCGCCCGTGACGAGCAGGTGGCCGCCGTCGTGGAAGCCGCCCGAGGCGCGCCCGAGCGAGCCGCCGAACAGGATCGCGTCGTCGAGCTCGGCGACGTACACCTCCGGCGTGTGCAGCGGCTGACCCCACCACGCCTCCGGCAGGAAGTGCTCACGCGGCGGCTCGTCGACACGATCGACCGGGGGGACCGCGCGCGGGGTGCGCGGCACGACGGTCGCCGGGTCGCGGAGGACTCGCAGCGGCAGGCCGCGCTCGGTGGCGTAGCGGACCGTCGGAACGTGGCGGAGCCGCACCGGTGGCGCGAACCGTAGCATCGGGCGCGGTGACCGATCCGCCCCTGCTGATCTTCCACCATCTGCCCAAGACCGGCGGCACGTCGCTGCGCGCGTGCGTGCTCGCCAACCACCGGCCGGGCCAGGTGGCGGAGGTCTACGAGGGCGACATCGGCGGCCGTGCCTGGTACCGCACGTGGTGGCAGTCGCTCGAGGAGGAGCGCAAGCGCGAGCTGCGCTGCGTCGCGTCCCACACCGCCAACCACCTGATGCCGGTCCTCGACCGGCCGTTCCGCGCCATGTGCATGCTGCGCGACCCCGTGGCGCGGGTCTCGTCGCTCTACCACTTCTCGCGCTGGCTGGCCGGTCAGCGCGACAGGCACGGCGCCGGGCGGGCGGGGCGCGAGATCGAGAGCCGCGGCTGGACGCTCGCCGACGTCTACCGCGAGCTCGGGGGCGGCGCCCCGCACATGTCGACGCTGCACGTCCTGTTCCGCGACTACTTCAACGGGCAGGCACGGTTCATCGGCGAGGCGTGGCGGCCGGACCCTCTCGGCTTCCCGGCGGGCACGCCGGGCTACGCCGGCCCGGTCCGCGACGAGGTCCTGCAGATCCTCGGCCGCCACTACACCGTCGGCGTGCAGGAGCGCTTCGCGCAGTCGCTCGAGCGGTTCGCCGACGTGTTCCACTGGCGCGACACGCGGGTCCCCTACCTCAACCGCTCGCCGCGCAGCCCGCCGGTCGACGCCGCCACACGGGCGCTGATCCTCGCGCACAACGAGGTCGACGCCGAGATCCACGCCCACTACCTGGCCGCCGTCGAGCGCACGAAGCCGCGGCGCCCGCGTCATCCGCCGGCTCGCCGCGCGCCGGCCGACGTCGTCTGCGTCCTCGGCGCGCCTCGGAGCGGCACCGCGATGATCGCCCGCGTGCTCAACGTGCTCGGCGTGTACCTGGGCGCCGGCGACCCGACCACGGGATCCCTCGAGCACGCCGGCATCGCCGAGCTCAACGAGGTGCTCCTCGCGTCGTGGCCCGGGTCGCCCACCCTCCCCTCGGGGTGGGAGCGCGACCCGCGGGTGGCGGCCCATCGCCGGACCGCCCGGCGCCTGCTGCGCGAGAGCTTCGCCGGCCGCCCGGTGTGGGGCTGGAAGGACCCCCGGACGTGCCTGACGCTGCCGTTCTGGCAGCGCCTCCTGCCCGGGCTGCGCCACGTGATCTGCGTCCGCGACCCGCGCGACGTCGCGGCGTCGCTGCAGGCGCGCGACGACATCCCTCCCGAGGACGGGGTGCGCCTGTGGACCGCGTCGATGCGCGCGGCCGTCCACGCCACCGAGGGCCGGCCGCGTCTCTTCGTGTCCTACGAGGCGTGGTTCGCGTCGCGCAAGGCGCAGACCGAGCGCGTGGCCGGCTTCCTGGGCGTCCCGCGGGTCGACCGCAGGGCCGAGGCGACCATCGCCCAGAGCATCGACGAGGGGCGCCGGCACCAGCGCGGCGACGAAGCGATCGCGCTGCCCGCCGAGACGGCGTCCCTCTACGAGACGCTGGTCGCCGCCGCTCAGCGCTGAGCGACGACGTGCGGGCTCACGCCGCTGAGCGCCGCCGCCTCGTCGAGCGCGTGCAGCAGGGCCGCGGCCGGGTCGTCCCCGCCGGCGTCGCGCAGGACGAGGTCCCACCGGTCGCACTCGGCCGCGGAGGGCGCCTCGGTGGTCCACAGCACGTTGACCTGCGCCGGCGCGGGTACGCAGTCCCCCGGCGGGCCGAGCACCACGGCGACGTCGGCGGTCATGCCGTCGAGGCGGTCCCATTCGGCGGCGAGCCGCACCATGCAGGCATGGCCGCGCCGCTCGAGGCCGAGGCGCAGAGGAGCGGCCGCAGCGGCGTCCACGCCGGGGACCTTCAGGCAGAAGCGCCGCGCGGCGGCGCGCGCCGCGACGAGCTCCATCAGCGTGCGGGCCCGGTGGCGCCACGTGTGGCGGTCGAGCACGACGCGCGCCCACCGCTCGACGAGCGCCCGCCGCCGCTCCTCGTCGCCCAGGAGCGCGCCGATCGAGTCGGCGAGGTCCTCGGCCGACGTCCAGGCCGGCACGGGCTCGCCGACGAGCCACTCCAGGAGCGGGCCGTCGTCGGTGAGCGGCAGGGCCCCGGCGACGAGCGCGTCCAGCATCAGCGCGGACGTCTCGGGCGCGCTCGCGTCGCCGGCCGCGGTCTCGAAGACGACCACCCGCGCCGAGGCGAGCAGCGACGGGAGCCGCTCCGGCACGATCTCGCCGAGCGCCTCGACGCCGGCCGGCGGCTCCTCCCAGCCCCGGCCGAGGACGGCGACCCGGGCCGCCGGGACGGCCTCGATCGCGAGGACCGCCTCGGGCGTGACCACGTCGTGGTCGGCGACGACGAGGCAGTCGATGGGCCGGTCGCCCCCCGCTGGGGCGGCGCAGCGCTGCGGGTTGGCGGCGCCGGGGAACGGGATCGCCGCGATCCCGGCCGCCTCCAGCGGCGCGACCAGCGCCGGCCCGGAGGCGAGCACCAGCTCCGCGCGGCGCAGGAGCGGGGCGCGCAGCCAGTCGCCCACCGGCTCGCGCACCCACGCGACGACGTCGACCCCGTCCGGCGCCGACGCCCCGAACCCGGGATCGGTGACGACGAGCAGGTCGGCGCCCCTGGGGACCGGCTGCCAGGCCTTGGGCGCCGCGCCGATGGCGTCCACCGGCCAGCCGTCGCGCTCCAGGGCATCGGCCAGCTCCTGCGCCGGCAGGTCGCGCGCGGTGTGCCCCGTCTGCACCACCCCGACCCGCGGCGGGGCCGCGTCGGCCCAGAACCCTCCGGCGCCGAGGCGGTCGAGCATGTACTCGCGCCGCAGCTGGGGGCCCCAGCGCTCCATCAGCAGGCGCTGGTTGACGTCGTAGTTCTGCCTGCGCCACAGCGGCATCTCGCGCAGGCGGGTGCTCGACTCGTGGTGGAAGAGGACGCTGCGGCCGCTGCACACGACGCGCTCGCCCGCCGCGGTGAGCTTGAGGCCCAGGTCGACGTCCTCCCAGCCGAACAGGAAGCCGCTCGTGAACCCCGCGACGGCGTCGAACGCCTCGCGGCGGACGAGCAGGCACGCCGCGGTGCACCCGAGCCGGGGGATGTCCGCGCCGTCGAACGCCGCGAGCAGGCGGCCGTCGTCGGAGGCGACGGGCACCACGAAGCCCTGGCGCGCGAGCTCGATGCCGCGGTGCTGCAGGACGTACGTCGGCTTCCCGTAGGCGCGCTCGTAGGCGGCGTGCAGGAGCGTCGCGCCCGCGGCCGCCGACCCGCTCGTCTCCAGGCACGCGACGAGCTCCTGGAGCCACCACGGGTCGAACGGCTCGATGTCGTTGTTGAGGAACAGCAGGAGGTCATGGCGCGCCCGCTCGGCGCCGTCGTTGCAGGCGTCGGAGAAGCTGAGGTTGCGGTCGTTCTCGACGACCGCCAGCGGGAACGGCAGGTCGTGCTCGCGGACGAACTCGACCGATCCGTCGGACGACGCGTTGTCGACGTAGACCAGCTCGAGGTCGGGGTAGTCGGTCGTGTGGGCCAGCCGCGGCATCAGCCGCCGGAGGTGCTCGAGCCCGTCCCGGCTGACGACGACGAGCGAGACCGGCGGCCACCGGCTGAGGACCGGGGGAGGCCCGATCTCGGCCCGCAGCCGCGCCGCGATCCCGCCCCGGCCGGGCGGCGGCGCGGCGGGGGCGCTAGCGATCGCCCGCTCCGCGGATCCGGGCCGCGCGCTCGAGCGCGGCGTCCAGCGCGCTGCGCCGCGAGCCCCGGCGGAACGTGAGCGCGCGCGCGAACCGGGCCAGCGCGTGGCCCCAGCGCCAGGTGCGCGCGTCGCGCGCGCGGCGGACGTCGGCGGCCATGGCGTCGATGGTCCCGTGGAGCCCCGCGAGCTCCGCCTCGAGCGAGGCGATCCGCGCGACGAGCTCGTCCCTCAGCGCGGTCGACCCCTCGAGCTGCTGCTCGAGGACGCGCCGCGCCTCGCTCACCGCCTCGAGCTTCTCGCCGTTCTCGTCGAGCAGCCGCGCGAGGTGCTGCTCGCGGACGCGCAGCTCGGCGTGGGCGACCTGCAGCTCGTGCAGCTCGTCGCCGCGGCGGCGCACGAGATGGGCGAGCCGCCGCTGCTCGAGCAGGGCGGCGTCGAGGCGGTCCAGCTCAGCGGTCGTCGAAGGCTCGCCGCTCATCAGCGCGCGGGAAGTCTAGGTCACGTATCCGAAACGCCGAAGCGACGGATCGGCGGCGCGCGTCAGCGCCTCCCCGATCTCCGGCCCCAGCTCGCGCCACCGCCCGAGCGTGGCGGGGCGCGTCACCTCGGCCAGCATGGCCGGGGTAGGGTCCGGCGGCAGCTCCGCGAACTCGAGGATGCGCCGGATCGTCGGGGCCGGCGACTTGACCAGCGCCTCGAGCCGGACCGCGAGGTACCGGCCCCGCAGCTCGTGCGCGGCGTAGTCGTCGACCATGGCGGTCAGCTCGCGCCACAGCAGCGTGGTCCGGACGGGCCGCGGCTCGGCCAGGCCGGCGGCGTCGAGGAACACGTGGTCGAACCGGATCGGCCCGAACCCCGTCTTGTTCGCGAAGTCGCGCCCGTCGCGCACGACGTGGAGCAGCTTCATGTCCGGGTGCATGGCGTGCAGGAACGGCACGAGGAACAGCGCGCGCGGCTGCTTCCAGCCCCACGGCGTGGAGGGGTCGGGCAGATCGGCGAGATGCCTCTCGAGCTCGGACCGGTACTGGCGGACCATCTCCTCGTGGCCGACGGGCAGCTCGCCGCGCAGCCGTGCGCGCCAGTACGGGGCGATCCAGTCGCGCGCCCAACGCCCGAAGACGCGTGCGTCGCCCTCCTCGTTGAGGTTCGTGCCCATGAAGCGGCCCCCGTGGCGCACGACGCGGAGGAAGACGCGCGTCCCGGACCCCGGGACGCCCGTGATCACAGCGGGATCGCGGGCCTCTCGTGCGTGCGCCGCGGGTCACGCCGCGGCGCGGCCCCGGTGCAGCGCGGCGCTGACCGCCTCCGCGACGTCCTCGACGTCGCCCTCGGTCATCTGCGGGTGCAGCGGGAGCGTGATCGAGCGCTCGGCCCAGTCGGACGCCACGGGCAGGTCCTCCGGGCGCAGGCCGTAGCGGTCGCGGTAGTAGCTCTGGAGGTGCAGGCCGTGGAAGTGCACGGTGGAGCCGATGTTGCGCGCGCGCAGGACGCCGACCAGCTCGTCGCGGGTCGCGGCGGCGTCCTCGCGGACGAGCACGGCGTAGATGTGGCGCGCGTGGCGCGCGCCGTCGGGCGCCGGCGGGGGCAGCTCGACCGGCGCGCCGGCCAGGCACTCGTCGTAGTGCCGCGCCAGGAGGTCGCGGCGCTCGATCCAGCCGTCGAGGCGCTTGAGCTGGTGCAGCCCGACGGCGGCCGAGACGTCGGTCATGCCGAACTTGAAGCCGGGCTCGGGGACGTCGTAGCGGTCCGGCGCGCCGGTGCCGTGGCGCGACCAGGCGGAGCGGTCGAGCCCGTGCAGCGCCAGGCGGCGGACGCGGTCGGCCTCGGCCTCGTCGCGCACCACGAGGGCGCCGCCCTCGAAGGTGGTGATGTTCTTCGTCGCGTGGAAGGAGAACGAGCAGAGGTTCCCCCACGAGCCCAGCCGCCGGCCGCGCCACTCCGCGCCGAGCGCGTGCGCCGCGTCCTCGACGACCGTGATCCCGTGGCGGTCGCGGAACGCGGCGACGGCGTCCATGTCGACGGGCCGGCCGCCGAGGTGGACGGGCATCAGGACGCGCGTGCGGGGCGTGACCAGCTGCTCGGCGTGGGCGAGGTCGAGCAGCCCCGTCTCGGGCTCGCTGTCGACCAGGACCGGCCGCGCGCCGGCGTGCTCGACCGCGTTGGCGCACGAGGCGAACGTGTTGGCGGGCACGAGCACCTCGTCGCCGCGCTCGACGCCCGCCAGGCGCAGGGCGAGGGTCAGCCCCGCGGTGCACGAGCTCAGGCACCGGAGGTGGCCGGCGCCGGTGTACGTCGCGAGCGCCTGCTCGAAGCGGTCGACCTTCGGGCCCGCGGTCAGCCAGCCGCTGCGGATGCTGTCGACCAGCTCGTCGATCTCCTCGTCCCGCAGGTCGGGCCGGGCGATCCCGAGGAAGCGGTCCCGCGGCGGCTTCATCGGGGCATCGTAGTCATCGCCGCGCGGTCCTGGCGCGCCGGAACACGTCCGCGGCGGGCTTCTGGTTGCCGTCCGCGTCGAGCAGGCCGCAGCGGTTGGCGCGGTCCGAGCCCTCCGGCGGGCGGTCGTCCTGGAGCTCCCACCAGCCCATGCCCCAGATGTCGCGCCGGGCGCGGGCGATCGCGAACGCGCGGCGCAGCCAGCGCGCCTGCTGCTGGTAGGTCAGCTCGAGGCGGAACAGGTCGTTCGGCCCGGTCGGCAGGCACCACTCGGAGACGAACAGCGGGATCCGCCGCCGCGCCTTGCGGCTCACCGTTCGCTTCAGCCGCCCGAGGACGCGGTCGAGGTCGGAGAAGTCGCCCTGGTTCGCCGAGGGCGGGTCCTTCAGGCGCGGGAACCGGATCGTGAACGGGTTGTGGCCCCAGAGGTCCATCCGCGGGACCTTGCCGTTCGGCAGGCGCAGGATCCGCATCCACTCGTAGAGCGGGACCGGCGCCCAGGACTGCGACGTGCGGTCGGTGGTGAACGTGTTGCCGCCGATCACGACGTTGCGCCTCGACTCGCGCTTGAGCGCGGCGTAGGCGGCGTCGAGCAGGCGCGCGTAGGTCTGGGCGATCCGCAGGCGGCCCTGGTCGGAGCGGTCGAAGCCCGGCCAGTTGATGTTGCGCAGCGGCTCGCCCCAGATCATCCAGTGGCGGACGCTCGGGTAGCGCCGTGCCGCGGCGACGAGGAAGTTGGCGTAGTCGCGGACGTCCTCGGGCGGCGTCGTCCACGGCAGGCGGCCGTTGGACCACGTCGGGGCGCCCTGGACCAGGACGAGGACCTTGACGCCGTGCCTGCGGCCCTCCTCGACGGCGAGGTCGAGGTCCTTCGGCCAGCGATAGACGGGGTCGGCGGGGTTCGTCGGGTCGGCGGGCCGGTCGGTCGCCACCCGCTCCCAGCGCAGCTGGATCTGGAACAGGTCGACGTCGAGATCCTTGTAGAGCGGGAACTGCGAGACGCCGTCGATCGCGGCCGGGCCCCAGAGCGCCTTCTGGAGCGGGCGGGCGGCGGCGGCGTCGGCGGCGGGAAGGAGGGCGGCCAGCAGGACGCCCAGCAGCAGGATGCGGTGCACGCCTCTCAAACGCGCGTCGCGTCCGTTCGATGCGCGACTCGCCGCAGGGCGAACTCGTAGGGCGGCGCGATGAGCGCGTCGGTGGGGGTCGAGGAGATCACCGTGAAGTCGTGCAGGTTGACGGTCCTGTCGATCCAGCGCAGCCCGCTGCCCCCGTGGGCGACGGCGGGGCTGGCCAGGTACCGGCCCGGCGCCCAGACGTTGCGCAGGGCGATCCGGAACTCGACCTCCTCGCCGGGCGCGAAGGTGCCCGACGGCGGCTCGAGCACGTTGTTGGCCGTCAGCAGGCGATCCCCGTCGACGTTGTGGACGTTGACGCCGAACAGCGGGTCGGTCACCTCCTCGGCGAAACGCACCCGCGCGCCGTAGGTGCACGGCTCGCCCGCGACGAGGACGTCGGTGCGCCGGCCGTCGGCGTCCTCGAGCCACGCGTCGACGATCCGCGCCTTGCCGTCGCCCCAGCGGTCGGGGGCGAGCGGATCGGGCTCGGCGTCCTGGAGCTCGGGCTCCTCGGCGACCTCGTCGGGCGGCTCGTCGCCCGCCGCCTCCGCCGCGGCCGCCCGCTCCTCCTCGGAGAAGTTCAGCCGCAGGTACTCCTCGGCCACCCGCCGCGGCGGCCCCACGTCCACCACGCTCCCGCGCTCGAGCACGAGCGCGCGATCGCAGAAGCGCTCGACCGCGCCCATGTCGTGCGTCACCAGCAGGACCGTCGTGCCGGACCGGCGCAGCCGCGCGAACTGGTCGAAGCACTTCTGCTGGAACGAGGCGTCCCCGACGGCGAGCACCTCGTCGATGAGCAGCACGTCGGCGTCGACCTGGATCATCACCGAGAAGGCGAGCCGGACGAGCATGCCCGACGAGTAGTTCTTCACCTTCATCTCGGCGAACTCGTGCAGCTCGGCGAAGTCCATGACCGCGTCGTAGCGGCGGCGGGCCTCGCGCGGCGTCAGCCCGAGCAGCGTGCCGTTGATGAGGACGTTGTCGCGGGCGGCGAGGTCGGGGTTGAAGCCCACGCCCAGCTCGATGAAGCTCGCCATGCGGCCGTCGGCCCACAGCTCGCCGCTGTCGACGCGGTAGATGCCGGCCAGGCACTTCAGCAGCGTCGACTTGCCGGAGCCGTTGCGCCCGACGACGCCGAAGAACTCGCCGCGCTCGACCTCGAACGAGACGTCGCGCAGCGCCTGGAGCCGCTCGCCCTGCGCGCGGCGACCGGCCCGCAGGACGGTCTCCTTCAGCGTGTGCACGCGGTCGCGCGGGACCGCGAACGTCTTCGTGACGCGCTCGGCGCGGATCATCGACGGCGGAGTCGCTTCAGCGCCCGCAGCGGCGCCGTCAGCCGCCAGCTCGGCGAGCGCTGCATCGCGGCGACGACCTCGGACGAGCGCGCCAGGCGCTCCTGGAGGACGGCGATCTCGTCGCGGGCGGCCGCGAGGTCCTCGGCGGCCTTGGCGGCGGCGGCGCGGGCCTCCTCGCCGTCGAGCAGGACGGCGCGCGCGCGGCGGACCGACTCGGCCTCGGCCTCCAGCTCGCGCAGGCGGGCGCCCTGGGCCTGGAGGATCTCCTGCTGGCCGTCGTACAGCTCGAGCCAGCGGCGGATCTCGGTCAGGCCGGTGGCGACCGCGATCGTCTCGCGGTCGGGCGGCAGCGGCGCGTGGCCGGCGAGCGCGATCGTGTAGGTCTCGCCCTCGTCGGCGAGGGCCGCGCACTTCGCGAGGCGGACGTCGTGGACGGGCTGGAGCTCGTCGGTGGCGGCGACGTCGTCGGGCATGACGCTCGACGCCACGAGGTTGGCCTGGCGGCGCAGCTCGACGTGCGCGAAGTAGCGCTGGAGCGCCTGGCGCAGCTCGGCCGGCGTGTACTCGTGGGGGTGGTGGGGGTTGCCGGGCTCGTAGACGTCGCGGTTGGGCGAGGAGACCACGACGACACCGTCGGCGGCGACGACGCGCTCGAGCTCGCGCAGCGCGGCGTCGGGGTCCTCGAGGTGCTCGATGACCTCGAAGCACACGACCAGGTCGAAGGAGCGGTCGGCGAAGGGCAGCGCGCGGAGGTCGCCGGTGACGAGCTCGGCGTTGTCCGGGAGGCCGGCCTGGACGGACTCGAGGACCGAGGCCGCGCGATCGACGCCGGTGACGTGGGCGGCGCCCGCGTCGGCGAGCATCCGCGTGCCGTAGGCGGTGCCGCATCCGGCGTCGAGCACCCTCCGGCCCCTGGCGAGCCGCGCGGCCCACCAGTACCTGACGAGGTGCTCGGCCTCGACGAGCTGCCCGCGCGTCTGGGCGGGCACGAACCGTTCGGGGACGACTGCTTCTCCCATGCCCTCCCCGTCAGGCTACTGTGGCTCGCGGCCGGTGGACACCGGACCTTCCTCCATGGTCGAGATCGCCTTCGCCCTGTCGCCGGGGCAGAACCACTTCTTCGTCGAGATCGTCGAGGCCCTCCGGTCCGAGCTCGACGACCTCGGCGTGGCCAGCAGCGTCACGACCGGCGGGCTGCCCGCGCCCGCTCCGGAGGTCGTCCCCGTGCTCGTGCCGCCGCACGAGTTCTTCGCGCTGCTGCCGCCCGCGCACCATCCCGCCCCGCCCGAGCTGCAGAGGGCGATCTTCCTGTGCGCCGAGCAGCCCGGGACGTGGTTCTTCGACGAGGACGTCCGCCTCGCGCACCTCCACGGCGCCGCGCTCGTCGACGTGAGCATGGAGGGCGTGCGGGCGTTCGCCGAGGAGGGCCTGCACGCCGAGCACCTGCCGCTCGGCTTCAGCCGTCGCTGGGCCGCGCCGCCCGAGGCGCTGGGGGCGCAACGCGACGTCGACGTGCTGCACCTCGGCATCTGGAGCCGCCGGCGCGCGGAGGTGCTCGCGCGCTGCGCGCCGTCGCTCGCCCGCCGCCGCTCGCGCCTGGTGCTCTCCGACCCCGACCACGCGAACCCGTCGGCGACGCCGAACTTCGTCATCGAGGAGGACAAGTGGTCGCTGCTGCGGCGCTCGCGCGTCCTGCTCAACGTCCACGTCGAGGACCGCGCGTACTTCGAGTGGCAGCGCGTGGTCCAGGCGATCGTCAACGGCGCGCTGGTGGTGACCGAGCCCTCGGTCGGGGTCGCGCCGCTCGTGCCCGGCGAGCACTTCGTCTCCGCGCGCGCCGACGCGCTCGGCCTCGCGCTCGAGGACGTCCTCGCCGACGAGCCGCGGCGCCGAGCGATGGCCGAGGCGGCGTACGCGTTCCTGCGCGACGAGCTGCCGCTGCGCCGCTCGGCCGAGCTGCTCGTGGCCGTGGCCGAGCGTCAGGCGCAGCTGCCGGTCGCACCCGCGCGGCCGATGCCGCCCGTCACGCCCCCGCCGCGCGCCGACCCGGCGGCCGAGCGGCGCCCGTTCCCGTCGGCCGTCGCGGACCCCGAGGTGGGCGCGCTGCGCGCGGCGCTGAAGGACGTGCGCCTCGAGCTGCTCGACCAGCGGCGCGAGCTGCGCCGCATCCAGCACGGCGGCAGCTCGGTCGAGCGCGTCCACGAGAGCCCGTCCTACGGCGGCGCGCGGCCGTCGGTCACGGTGATCGTGCCGATGCACGACGAGCGCTCGGTCGTCGCGGACGCGCTGGACTCGTGCGCGATGCAGACGCTGCCCTCGCTCGAGGTCGTCGTGGTCGACGACGGATCGGCCGACGGGTCGAGCGAGGAGGTGGTGCGCTGGTCGCGTGCCAACGGCGGCGTCCCGCTGCTGCTCCTGCGCCACCCGGTCAACCGCGGGCTCGGCCACGCGCGCAACACGGCGATCGAGCACGCGCGCGCGCCGGCCACGTTCGTCCTCGACGCCGACAACGCCCTCTTCGACGTCACGCTCGAGCGCCTGGAGGCCGAGCTCGCCGCCCGGCCCGACGCGGCGTTCGTCTACCCGATGCTGGCGATGGAGGTCAACGGCGAGCCGGTCGGCCTGCGCAGCTGCTTCCCCTGGGAGCCGCGGCGCCTCGGGGCCGGCAACTACATCGACGCGCTCGCGCTGTGGCGGACGGCGGCGCTGCGCGAGCTGGGCGGGTACACGACGGAGCTGCGTCTGCACGGATGGGAGGACTACGACCTCTTCTGCGGCGTCGCCGAGCGCGGGCTGCACGGCGTCCTCGTGCCGGAGATCCTCGCGCGCTACCGCGTGCGGGCCCACTCGATGCTGTCGCTCACCGACATCTCGACGCGGGCGGCGGTGTCGCTGCTCATCGAGCGCCACCCGAACGTCATGCGCGGCGTGGAGCCGCCGCTCTAGCGATGCCCGACGGGACGCCGGTCCGCGCCTTCGACGACGCGTTCGCCGGCGCCTGCGCCGCGGCGCCGGACGAGGTGGTCGAGACGACGCTGAGCGTCGGCGGCCGGCCGCTGCTGCTGCGCACGGCGGGGCGCGGGATCGCGGCGGTCGTCGGGCGCTCGCTGGCGCCGGCCGATCCGTCGGCGGAGCCCGTCCTGCGCCTCGACCTCTACGAGGAGGACGCCACCGGCGTCGGCGACCCTTCCGGCGGGCGGCTCAACCTCGGCGCCGAGCGGCACGGGCCCGCGGGCGAGCGCTTCGCGCTGACGCCCGACGGTCGGCGCGTGCGGTTCCACGGCCCGCACTTCGACATCCGGCTGGACCGCGACGCGCGCCGGGCCGTCGGCTGGGTGCGCGGCGCGTCGAGGCTGTCGTCGTGGCACCGCGCCCGCCCGCTCCAGACGCTGTTCATGCCCTGGCTCAACGACCTCGGCATGACCGTCGTGCACGCGGCGATGGTGGCCCGGGAGGGCGACGGCGTGCTGCTCGCCGGCGCGAGCTTCGCGGGCAAGTCGACGACCGCCGCGGCCTGCGCGCAGGCCGGCCTCGGGGTGCTCGGCGACGACGCGATCGCGTTGGAGCGGACGGGCGAGGGCTTCGCCGGCCACTGCCTGCACAGCGCGATCAAGCTGCGCTCCGACGCGCTCGAGCGCGCGCCCGACCTGGCCGCCCGCGCGGAGGCCGCGGGCGGGGTGTGGGAGGGCGAGGCCGTCCTGTTCCTCCGCGACGCCTTTCCCGAGTCCGTCACCGCGACCGCCCGCCTGCGCGCGCTCGCCTTCCCGCGCCTCTCGCCGGAGCGGGAGAGCCGCGTCGTCCCGCTCGGCCGCGGCCGCTCGCTCGCCACGCTGACCGGCGCCGCGCTGTC